>JAFYEL010000144.1 GCA_017544285.1 Lachnospiraceae bacterium
AAATATCGTGTAAACATGGTCGCCGCTGCCTAAGGGGGGATAAGGCCCTTTGTACTGTCCGGGATTGGTGCCCATCTTAAGCTCACACTCGTGCACATCATCAGCTATCCAGTGGGCCCAGTAGTTTGCAGACTCATCAACCATGTAGATCACGTAGTGGTCGGCTCCCTCAACTTCTTTAAAATGCAGTTCGGGAGAGAAGTTGTTGCCCTTTGCGAGGCTTGTGACAGCTAAATCCCAGACACCGTCGTGAAGGTTGTTCGAGCCTACCTCCAAAGTGGCCCTGGCCTTGAAATCATCGAGGGTTTTGTCGTAGCTGCCGTGCCTTGACTTGTACACGTATTTTGTCATGGAATGGGCTGTCGCTACGGAGAAGGCACCCACCAGGATCAGGATGACCAGCACTCCTATAAGGGAACTGAGTCCCAGACGCTTCTTTTTGACAGTGGTGACATCAACATCGTCCGCATATATCACCGTATTTTTTTGTCTGTAGCATACGTAGGCACAGACGGGGAAGACCAGATGGAGGACCATAAGAATGACAAAGAGGGCTTTTGCGTCGCCCATCTCCCCTACCCGGGACCATTTCACCAGATAGTGAATGTCAAAGCCAAGGATGATGAGATAGCAGACCAGAAGGGCTATGGCTGCAATGACACTGTCTTTGGCATAGGCATTTTCCACTTCCCTTTCCCGGGGAAGGGCGGCAAGGTCTTTGCCGTAATCCTGCTTCTTTTGGGGAAGGGTGAAGCCGTTCTTTTCAAGGCGGCTCAGGTAGATTTTGCACTCTATCAGCATGATGAGACAGATGGGAAAGACAGGTGTGGCCATCGTCATAAAGGATATCATAATGCCCGTGAAAGCGTTCATGGGGATTTTGTTCACAATCTCCGAATTTGCGGGGGTCATGAGAAAGATGAAGGCCAGCAGGAGAATGCCGAAGATCACTGTAAGTACTGTTATTTTCTTTTTGGTCTGCAGATCGTATTTGATGGTTGTTTTCTTCATAAATTTAAGATATAGGCTGGAGGGCGCAAAGTCAAGGGAAAGATTCCGGGTGATTTATGTGCTTTTTTGAGGTAAAATAGAGGTGTCGGGATCGGACTTGCGGATCCGGAGGTATTATGAAGATCATAGAAGGTACAAGGGTTTCCGGCGGCATTGCCATGGCACTTCTCAGGGCGTATAGGCCGGATGAAATTGATATAAGTAAGAGTGAGCCTGCGGGGGCTTTGCGGATGGACCGCTTTGAAGATGCCGTTGATAAGCTCAGGGACCGTCTGGCCATTCTGGGTGATAAGGCCCGCTCCGAGACAGGAGAAAAGGGAGCCGCAGTGTTTGAGGCGCAGAAGCTCCTTTTGGAGGATGCAAGACTTTACGGCGCATGCAGAGAACAGATCGAGGGCGGCGCAGGGGCAGAGCAGGCTGTGAGCTCCGTTTTTGACCGTGCGGCAGAGGAGCTCGGGGCTTCGGGGGATCCCTATATCTGTGAAAGGAGCGCTGATGTGATCTCATTAAAGGACGAGCTTTTGCGGATCCTTTCCGGAGAAAGCTTATCCGATGGCCTCCTTGAACCCTGCATTCTCGTGGCACGTGATCTCTCTCCGGCCCGGCTTATGGAGCTTGATACTTCAAAGCTTCTGGGGCTGGTGCTTTTTGAGGGTAGCCCTTTCGGGCACACGGCCATCCTGGCAGGGAGCCTTGGGATCCCTGCTCTTGTGAGATGCGGCGGAATTGATGATGACACAGACGGCAGATATGCCGTACTTGACGCTGACGGCGGCAGGCTGTATATAGATCCCGATGAAGAGGTTAAGGCTGCTTTTTCCGCGAAGATTGCGGAAGCCGGAGAGAGGGCTAACGAAGGGACGGACCCTTCGAAGAACGATGGAAGCGATAGGGCGGATCCTGACGATGGAGCCGGCTGCAGAGTCTATGCCAACATCTCCGATCTCCGGGGGGCAGAGGCTGCCCTTGAAACGGGAGCGGCGGGCATCGGGCTTTTCAGGTCGGAATTCCTTTACATGGGAAGAGATGATGAACCCACGGAGGAGGAGCAGTTTAAGGCATATAAAACCGTTCTGGAACGCTTTGAGGGCAGGCCTGTGATCATCCGCACCTGCGACCTTGGGGCGGACAAATGTCCCTCATATCTCAGCATGCCCGGCGCAGAAAATCCTGCCCTGGGCTTAAGGGGAGTGAGATTCGGCCTTAAGAATAAAGAGTTTTTTAAAAGACAGCTGAGGGCTCTGCTTCGCGCTTCGGCTTTCGGAAACCTGGGGATAATGCTTCCCATGGTTACCCGTGCCGATGAGGTCATAAGGTGCAGGGAACTGCTTTCGGAAGCAGCCTCGGAGCTTGAGAGCGAGGGTGCAGATATCGGAGAATACAAGCTCGGGGTGATGATAGAGACTCCCGCTGCGGCGCTTTGCGCGGATGAACTTGCGCATCATGCGGATTTTTTCTCCATAGGTACCAATGACCTGATCCAGTATACCTGCGCGGCGGACCGCACGTCGCCTGATGCGGGGGAGTATTTTGATCCAAAGAGTCCTGCTGTACTTGCTCTTATGGAGATGACGGTGAAGGCTGCCCACGACCATGGCATCACTGTTGGGGTCTGTGGCGAGATGGCTGCCGATCTTTCATGTACGAAGCTGCTGCTTGAGATGGGAGTGGATGTGCTCTCCGTGAATCCGGGGGCTATAGGGGCCCTTCGCAGGCGGATCCGAACTGACTGAAACACGGTAGGTGCAATCGCCGTCGATTTCTGATATCATGTACAGGTAGGGCAGCTGATCACGGGTAAGCCTGATCGACGCCTGAATGAAACATATAAAGGGAGATAAACATGAAGGTTCAATGCCCATATTGTGAATCAACATACGAGATAACCGAGGATAAGTGCCCGGGCTGCGGCGCGCCCAACGAAAACGCCCTTGCGGGTACCAGAGTGGTTAAGGATCCTGCCACCATAGAGGAACTGCAGGAGTGGTACAAAAAGCGCAACCTCCCGCCCGAGGATGTCACCAGGTTCTTCATCGGAAAGGACTACAAGGGCCCTAAGGCCTTCGGTATATACAGGGACGGCAAAAAGGTCATCGTATATAAAAACAAGGCCGACGGATCAAGAGCAGTGAGGTATGAGGGTCCGGATGAGGCCGTGGCGGTCAGGGAGATACTGGTCAAGCTCAAGGAAACCATCAAGGAGCAGAAGGCGGCCAACAACGCCAAAAAACAGACCTCAAACAACAACAGAAATAATTCCGGCAGGAACAGACAGAAGAGGCGCGGTGACAGTTCCGTCTCCTGGGGAATAGGAATATTCATAGCTGTCTTTGTGGCTTTGTTTGTTATGGGGGCTGCGTCACCTGACCGTGGCTACTATAAGTATAAAAACGACACCTACTACTATCTGAACGACTGGTACAAGTACGACAGTGCCTTAGATGACTGGACCAGGACCTCCGATCCCTTCACCGACGGTGAAAAGGCAAGGGATTACTATGAGTCCAGGGCGCTTCCCGAGGATGCCGACGCCTGGAACTTCGAGGATACGGATTTCTACTCCGACTGGGAGGAAGAGCAGGCAAGTCACAGCTCCGACTATGACGACGACGATGACGATGATTACAACTGGGGCAGTGACGACAGCTGGGACAGCTGGGACAGCGGCGGGACCGACTGGGAT
This sequence comes from Lachnospiraceae bacterium, assembly GCA_017544285.1. GTDB lineage: Bacteria > Bacillota > Clostridia > Lachnospirales > Lachnospiraceae > UBA1753. The sequence goes on from JAFYEL010000144.1 coordinate 3,695, forward strand.
TCCGACTGGTGATGCGATCGTAATAACCGAATAAATGAATGTATACAAAAGGACCGTTCCCCCGCGACAAGGAACGGCCCTTTTGTGTTGAAGAAGAATATGAAAGAAAGTTAAATGACGAAGTTAAATGGTGAGATCCTGCGACAGGCATTTGGTGCCGGTCAGCTTTTCGCTGCGCTCATCCGGCTGATGTCCGCCTGCGTAGATCACATACCGGCCGTTTAAGCGGACTCTGCGTCCGTCCTCAAGCACGGTATCAAAGGAGTCGGGGTAAAGAGCTATGGTAACTTCCTGCTCCTCACCGGCCTTCAGGCTTACTTTCTTAAAGCCTGCCAGGCTCCATACGGGCTGGTTTTCGGGATCGAGGCCATCGGCGGTCTTTTCTCCGGGAAGCTTGTCGAGGTAGAGCTGAACTGCCTCTTCGCCGTCTGCGGAGCCGGTGTTTTTAACCCTGACGCTGACCTTTATGTCCTCGGGGGTGCTGCCTGAAACCTTCAGGGAGCTGTACTCGAATTTGGTATAGGAAAGTCCGTATCCGAAGGGATAGAGGGGCTCGCTCTTTAAATATCTGTAGGTCCTGCCCGCCATGCTGTAATCCTCGATGGGAGGCTGGGTGCCGTCCCTGTAGAAGGTTACCGGAAGTTTGCCGGAAGGAACCGCGTCGCCGAAGACTATATCTGCCATGGCGCGGCCGCCCGCCTGTCCGGGATACCAGGCCTGGATGATGGCGCCGAAGCTGTCCTCGTATTCGGAGAAATCAATGGCGCTGCCGGTGTTGCACACCAGGATCATGGGGCGTCCCGTCTTTGAAAGCCTGTCGATAAGGCGCCTCTGGGGATCGGGAAGCAGGAGAGAGGTTTTGTCGCCGGCGGCAAATGCGTTTCCGGTGTCGCCTTCCTCGCCCTCGATGGTGGAGTCAAGGCCCACACATACGATCACCAGATCGGAAGCCTTTGCACAGGACTCTGCCTCGCTGAGCCTGTCGTCGTTGAGGGCCAGATTCTGGATCTTGTCCTCAAAGAGGTGGCAGCCCTCGGAGTAGTACACGCGGGTGCCGGGATTGACCGCATCCTGTATACCTCTGAGGTTGGTGATGTATCTGGATGAAGTACCGTTGTAGTTGCCCTCGAGCACCGTTATGGAAGTGGTGGTGGGACCTATTACGGCGATACTCTTTATCTTATTTTTGTCTACGGGAAGGATCCCGTCGTTTTTCAGTAGTACGGTGGAGCTGACTGCAGCCTTGTAGGCAAGTTCATTGGACTCGTCGGTATCGATGGCGGATAATCCGATGCTGTCGTACTCGCAGTCATCGGAGAACATGCCCAGGGAAGCTCTTACGGAGAGGACTCTGACCGCTGCATCGCGGATGCGCTCTTCCTTTACAAGGCCCTGCTCATAGGCCTTCATAAGCTCTCTGTAGGTGATGCCGGCGTTGAGATCGCAGCCGGTGTTGAGAGCCAGGGCTGCGGACTCTGCCGCGTTTTTGGTGATCCCGTGGTTTTCGTGGATGTCTGCAAGGGCCATGAAATCGGATACAAAGTAGCCCTCGAAGCCCCAGTCCTTAAGGAGGCGGTCCTGTATGAACTTTTTGCTGGCGCAGGCTGCCTCGCCGTTTATCCTGTTGTAAGCACCCATCACGCCGGATACGTCCGCTTCCTTAACAGCGGCGTGGAAGGCGGGAGTGTAGGTTTCTTCGATATCTTTTTCGGAAGCCTTTGCGTCAAAGCCGTGGCGGAGTGCCTCGGGACCCGAATGTACGGCGTAATGCTTTGCGCAGGCAGAGGTCTTGAGATATTTGCCCTCGCCCTGGAGCCCCTTTATAAAGGAAACGCCCATGCGCGAGGTGAGGAAGGGATCCTCGCCGAAGGTCTCCTGACCCCGGCCCCATCTGGCGTCCCTGAAGATGTTTACGTTGGGGGACCAGAGAGTTATTCCCTTATATAAGTCGCGATCCTCCAGAGCTCTTGACTCGTTGTATTTTGCCCTGGCCTCGGTGGCTGTGACATCGGCTGCCTTTTCTATAAGTTCATTATCAAAAGAAGCGGCAAGTGCGATGGCCTGAGGGAAAACAGTGGACGTGCCGGCTCTTGCCAGACCGTGAAGGCCTTCGCTCCACCAGTTGTAAGCTTTGATACCCAGCCTTTCGATGGCGGGACTGTCATAACGGAGAAGGGAAGCTGCTTCCTCTACCGTCATCTGATCTACCAGTTTTTTTGCGATGGTTCTGAATTCTTCTTTCATTAGATGGGTCTCCGTGTGAACTGCAAAAAAGACAAGTGCGACTTTACAATATGAATATTAGCACACTATCTTTGCCGATTCTTTCCAAATGTTGCGGACTGGTTTTTCGAAAGTTGCTAACCTTTGTGCATTTTTTAGCAAGAGATACAACACTTTCTGACAATTCCTGTGTCACATTAGCAATATTCGTTAAATAAAGAGCAATTTTTGGGTAGATAATTGTGGAGTTTTTCTGTAGAATGGTCGCAGATGATGCATTTTATGCATAATTTAACCGACATTAATTTTTTTAAGGAGGGTTATCAAATGAAGAATCTGAAACGAATCTCTGCCATTGCACTCAGTGTATGCATGGTATCTTCGATCCTTAGCGGATGCGGCGGCGGCGCTGCAGCCGGCGGAGACGCAGCTCCCGCAGCAGGCGGCGGAGATGCAGCTCCTAAGACCGAAGAGGCAGCTCCTGCTCCCGCAGCTACCGAGGAGAAGACTGAGCAGGCAGCTCCCGCAGCAGACGCAGCAGGCGGAAGCGGAACCATCAACGTATGGGCATTCACCGACGAGGTTCCCGGCATGATCGAGAAGTTCAAGGAAGCAAATCCTGATTTCGGTTATGACATCAACCCCGTTATCATCGCTACCACCGAGGGTGCTTATCAGCCCGCACTTGACCAGGCACTCGTTGCAGGCGGCGAGGACGCTCCCGACATCTACTGCGCAGAGGCAGCTTTCGTTCTTAAGTATACTCAGGGCGACATGTCCTCATATGCATGCCCTTACGATGATCTTGGCATCAAGACTGATGAAGAGATCGCAGCAGCTGAGATCGCACCTTACACCGTTGATATAGGAACAAACCCCGATGGCAAGGTAGTAGGCCTTGGATATCAGGCAACCGGCGGTGCTTTCATCTACAGACGTTCAATCGCTAAGGATGCTTTCGGAACAGACGATCCCAAGGAGATCGCTTCCATCATCGGTTCCGGTACTCAGAACTGGGATAAGTTCTGGGAGGCAGCTGATACCCTTAAGAGCAAGGGCTACGGCATCATCTCCGGCGACGGCGATATCTGGCACGCAATCGAGAACAGCTCCGATCAGGGCTGGATCGTAGACGGCAAGCTTACCATCGATCCTAAGAGAGAGGCATTCCTCGACATCTCCAAGAAGCTCAAGGACAACGATTATCACAATGATACTCAGGACTGGACCGATGCGTGGTTCGCAGATATGAAGGGCGAAGGCGCTAAGGGCATCTTCGGATTCTTCGGACCCGCATGGCTCATCAACTACACTCTTGCTCCCAACTGCGGCGGCGAGAAAGTAGGCGAAGGCACCTATGGTGACTGGGCAGTTTGCGCACCTCCCGTTGGATTCTTCTGGGGCGGCACATGGGTTCTTGCAAACAAGGATTCACAGAAGAAGGAAGCTGTTGGACAGATCATCGACTGGATCACCCTTAACTGCACTGAGGACGGACTTCAGTACAAGTGGGCTAACGGAACTCTTAACGGCGAAGGCGGCACCAAGGACTGCGTTGCTTCCGCAAAGGTTATGAGCATCTCCGACGGAACTCTTGACTTCCTCGGCGGCCAGGATATGTTCGACGTATTCGGCGAGGCAAACAGCTATGCAAACGGTAAGAACCTTACCCAGTATGACGAGACCATCAACCTTAAGTGGAGAGATCAGGTACGTCAGTACTCAGGCGGAGAGAAGAGCAGAGAAGACGCTCTCGCAGGCTTCAAGCAGGACGTAGCTGACAACCTTGATGTGATCGTAGAATAATCTGAATTACTTATCTCATCACCGGGCGGGGTGCATGCCCCGCTCCCGGGATGGGAGTGTTCAAATGGGGTAAGAGTATGATAAAAAAACGGAGAACCGGTGAATTTAAATATGCGAAATACGGATATTTGTTCAGTGTTCCGTTTGTGGTTGCCTTTCTTGTATTCCAGCTTTATCCTATCCTTTACACCGCACTTATCGGCTTCACCGATATGAAGGGTGTAGTTCCCGGCGATGTTCATATCCTCGCCAATCCCTTTGAGAATTTCGTAAATATACTTACAACGCCTACCTTCAGAAAGGCGCTGGGTAATACATTCTCTATCTGGCTGGTAAACTTTGTTCCCCAGCTCTTGCTGGCACTGCTTCTTTCGGCCTGGTTCACGGACCGGAAGTGGAAGCTTAAGGGACAGGGTATATACAAGGTCCTTATTTACATGCCTAACATCATTACGGCAGCCACCATCGCAATCCTGTTTAAATCGCTTTTTGACTATCCTACAAGCCCGGTAAACGACCTGCTCGTTAACATGGGAATCATTGACGGTCCCCAGAACTTCCTTTTGAATAAGGGAATTTCCAGGGCGATAGTTTCATTCATACAGTTCTGGATGTGGTATGGTTACACGATGCTGATCTTTATCTCAGGTATCCTGGGTATCAACCCCGAGATATTTGAGGCAGCGGATGTGGACGGCGCAAACCGTCTTCAGACCTTCTTCATGATCACGCTTCCCAATATCAAGACTATCCTTCTTTTCACCCTTGTGACGAGTCTCATCGGTGGTCTGAACATGTTTGATATACCGAAGCTGTTCATGCTCGGAGGTCCCGATAACGCTACCCTGACCACCAGCGTGTTCATTTACAACCAGGCATTCTCGGGCAGCTACCTGTACAACAAGGCTGCTGCTGCAAGTATGATAATGTTTGCTATCATAATGGCTCTGTCGGCGGTCCTTTTCTACCTCCTCAAAGAGGATAAAGAAGAGTGACGGACTGAAGTGATTGAAACAGAAAGATTGTGAAGCAAGGAGGAGTACATGGACAAGAAAAAGGCATCGTATGCAAAATTTCTCATACATCTCGTGTGTTTACTGTTGGCTATACTCAGCATCTTTCCTTTTTGGATGATGATCGTAAACGCCACCAGATCCACCACAGAGATCCAGCAGCATGCGCTTTCGCTTTTTCCGTCTACTTATGTAGTACAGAATTTTAAGATCCTGACCGGTAAATCCTTCAATCCCCTTGTGGGACTGAAGAACTCGGCCATCATATCCGTATTTGCCACGGCTCTGACGGTGTACTTTTCTTCCCTTACAGCTTATGCCATTGTTGCATATGAGTGGAAGTTGAAAAAGGCATTCTTCAGCATGATCATAGGCGTAATGATGATACCCGCTCAGGTTACCATGATAGGTTTCTATCAGATGGTATACAAGATCGGCATGACCAATAAGCTTTCAATGCTTATCCTGCCGGCTATAGCGGCACCGGCTACTGTTTTCTATATGAGACAGTACCTGTATCCTACGCTTTCCATGGAAATAGTTCAGGCGGCCAGAATAGACGGAGCGGGAGAGTTCAGGATATTCAACACGATAGTGCTTCCCATTATGAAACCGGCAATCGCGACACAGGCTATATTCTGCTTTGTTAACAGCTGGAATAACCTGTTTACTCCTTTGGTACTTCTTACCGACAGGAAAAAGTACACGATGCCTATCATGGTAAGCCTTCTTCGCGGCGATATCTACAAGACAGAGTACGGCTCGGTATACATGGGACTTACTCTTACGGTATTACCGCTGATCATAGTGTATCTGCTGCTTTCAAAGTACATCATCGCAGGTGTTGCCCTGGGTGGTGTGAAGAGCTGATTAATCGAAATGTACAGGCTCCGCCGGCGACAAAAGGCGGAGCCTTTTATATTCGCTGGGGGAATATCCCGTATACTTTTTGAAGACCCTGCAAAAAGAGGGCAGGGAATTGAAGCCTGTTCTGAAGGCCATATCGGTGACGGAGGTGTCCTCACCCAGAAGGTTGCCCGCCGCGGTTATTCTTTTCAGAGTAAGATAATCGTGGAAGGTGTACCCGGTGTGGATCTTGAACAGACGAAGGAAATGATATCTGGAAAAGCCCGTGAATTCCGCCGCCTGCTCGGTGGTGATGTCCTCGGGATAGTTGATATCCACGTAGTTCATAAGGCTCCTTATCCGGTTAATGGATGCGGAGTGATCGGACGAATCGTGGATCACGGCGTTTTCGGTGTGCTTTGCGATCTCGGAAAAGACCTGATACATCTTGCTGTAGATCAGGGTCTCCCAGAAACACAGATTTTCAAAATATGCGGTATTCATATCCATGAAGAGACCATAGACCCGTTCATAGATGTCGGGGCAGGTCTCTTTGTTGCATAAAAAGGCGTTGAAGAAAAGAGGCTCGATGGATTTGTAGTCCTTCGAAGCATAGAATTCATTTGCCTCGATGAGGTAGATGAACCTCACGCCGTAAGCATCATTGATGTATTCGTGGAGTGTGTTGGGCGGGATTATCAGTATGTCCCCCTCCTTCAGCACATAGTTTTCCGCATTTACGGTGATCCTGTAATTGTTCTGTATGCAGATGAAGACCTCGAAGGCCTCATGCGAGTGGAGAGGGTAGCCCTCTGTCTGGTTGTTGTACCAGATCCTGACGTGGGATTGGGGATTGTAGCTGACGATCTCCTTGTTGTCCCTTATGATACGTCCGTTGAATTCATTGTCGGGCTGACGGTACCTTTTGGGTATCTCAGTCGGAGGAGTCTTGCTCATTTTCTTTCTCTCCTTCTTTGCTGCGTTCTTCTTCTTCGATGGTCAGGTAAAAGTCCTTCAGGAAACCGGAGCATATATAGGCAAATATCGCGGAAAGCCCCATGCCCCAGATGTACCAGGTAGTAAATATAAGTCGCGGATAAAAATAATATAATACTACCGGCAGCATCCATATGAAGAACAGCTTGAACCAGGCGCCCGGATGGGCGATGGCCAGCAGAAATGAGTTGGTCATGATCCGAAATGCGGAGTTTTCATACCGGGCAAGCAGGGGAAACTGGAGAGGTATGGCCAGACAGGCCAAAAAAAATACGACGATGGAGACATAGCGGAGATATCCGCTGATCACCAGGGCAAAAACAAGTACATCGATGATCCATATCACCAGGCCCTGCTTCAGATTTTCCCTGAAGGCCTTAAAATAATATTTAACGATGGAACCCTCGGTGCTGTCTATCATCCTGTTTGTCATGGTATAGAGGGCGGTAAAGGCTGCCCCTATGGTGACGATGGGAATGCAGGACACAAAAAAACAGATATTGAGCACAAAGAGGTCACCGAAGCGCTCAAAGGCGCGCAGTACCTTCTGCCCCAGGCTGAGCTCGGGTTTTGCTTCCGTTTCGTTTTCGGTTTCAACAATGATGTTTTTCTCGTCCATACCCGGATATTATAATAAAAAGAGGGCGCTTTTGCAAGGGAGACACACCCATGGGAGCGCCGCAGGGAGTGACAGATATGCTTGAATAATAGGGCCAAACTGTATTATAATCAAAGTTGGCAGTCTGTCTTTACAGGGCGGCCGCTCAAGGCTTAGAAAAGCGAGGAAATCTCAGGTGAAAGACGGTTTTTCCATAGACAAGCTATTACATTTTCTGGTTCACAATGGTTTTCTGGTCACTGTCGCTGTCATGTGTCTGGTTCATGCCACTCTTTTGGGCGTCATGTGCTATGCCCATGTTACCCCGCTGATCTATTTCAACATCCTCAGCGTTATAGTATATCTTTTCTGTATCCTGCTCTGTAAGTTCGGACACATCATGCCCGTGTACATCAGCATATTGCTTGAGGTTTCGGTCTATGCCGTCCTGTCTGTCCACTACATCGGATGGAACTGCGGTTCATGGTGTTTCCTCTGCTCCATCGTCCCCATTATCATCTATTTTGGCAGCTTCCTTTTAAAGGGCAGGATGAGATGGATCATAGTGGGGCTTTTGGTGATGAATTTTGCCATCTATGTATACCTCTATGTCAGGTATATCGATGTCGTGCCTCCCATCATTGTGTCCGACACGGTGAGAAACACCCTGATCATCTTTTCGTCCTTTGTGATGGTCTTTGCTACCATCTTTTACAATACCATCTATATCTACTCAAGCGAGGGTGCCATCATTACCCTTGCCCGGAAAAATGAGCAGCTTTCCGTGGACGCCCAGAGGGACGCCCTCACCAATCTGCTGAACCGCCGCGGCTTTCTGCCCATAGTGAACAACCTTGTGGAAAACGGCCCGGCTTATCATTTCTGTATTGCCTTCTGCGATATCGACAACTTCAAACGCATCAACGATTCCTACGGTCACGACTGCGGGGATGAGGTGCTGAGGCATATTTCCAGCACCATCAAAAAGGAGATGTACGGCTGTGATATCTGCAGGTGGGGCGGTGAGGAAATGGTGATCCTCATGAGAGATTACGATTTTGAAGTGGCCAAACAGAAGATGGATTACCTGAGAAAACACATCGAGGCCAATCCCACGGTATTCTACAACAAGCGGATTACCGCCACCATCACCATAGGACTCGAGGAGCGCAGGGATTGCTACCACGATGCCGAAGAGATAATAAAGGTTGCTGACGAGCGCATGTACTACGGCACACAGCACGGAAAGAATATACTGATCTACAAAGATGCGGTTGAGATGGAGGAAGGAAATTGAGCGACACCATAATATCGGAGCTTGAAAAAAACGGAGTTAATACGGCTTCCGGCCTTGAGTACTGTGCAGGGGAAGCGGATCTGTATTACGAGGTCCTTGATGATTTTGCTACGGAGGCAAAGACCAAATCCGTAAGCATTGAGGAGAGCAAAAGGGCCGGTAACTGGAAGGATTATGAAGTGTATGTCCACTCGCTTAAGAGTACCGCTAGGATGATAGGGGCGGACAGACTTGCGGACATGGCCCTGGAGCTTGAAACTGCCGCAAAGGCGGGGGACAGCGCCGCCATTGAGGCAAAGCATGAAGAGACCATGAACATGTACACATCTTTAGTTGAACTTATCAGGAAGCTTCGAAATGTACTTTGATACACATTCCCATGTTTTTGACGAAGCAATGCTTGATGATCTTGAAGCCTCAGGGGTGAGCGAGATCATCATCGTCGGTTACGATCCACTTACATCAAAAAAGGCGTGCGATCTGGCGGAAAAAAACCATCGCCGTTGCATGCGCATACTCCCCGCCGTGGGGATCCATCCCCTCTATGTGGGTGATGATCCGGAAGGGGATATTTCCACACTGCGGTCCCTCATCAGGGATTACCCGGTAACGGCGGTGGGAGAGTTCGGCCTTGACTATTACGATGAAAAGGTCAGGGGAGCGACTTCCGACAGGGACAGGCAGAGAAGATATTTTAAAGCCCAGATGGAGTTGTGCGGCGAGTGCACCCTACCGGCTCTGATCCATTCGAGGAAGGCAGCTCAGGAGACCTATGACACCCTTGCCGCATACCCCGAAGTGAAGGGGGTGATGCACAGCTTTATATACTCGGCCGAGATGGCCCGCAGGTTTTGCGACCTGGGCTGGTATATAGGAATTGGCACCATGGTATGCTCCCCCGAGGCCAAAAAGCTCCCTGCCGTGGTAAGAGATGTGCCCGCAGACATGCTCCTTGCCGAGACAGACCGGGAGGTCAATGAGACAAGGGGAGGGGTAAGGCTTTTATCCGTCGCCGAGGTGGCAAAGAGGATCGCCGAGGTAAGAGGAGAGAAGGAAGATATAATGCTTCCGATCCTCAGGGATAATGCATTGAGATTATTTGGGCAGATCAGGCCCGTTTGAGTTTTAGATATGGAACCCGTTTGTTTTATCGGAATGGAGGAAGGTATGAGCAAAAACAAAGGAACCGGAAGCTTAAGATAAAGATAAAATAGAGGGATCGTGATGCTGAAAAGACACTTGAGAAGAATCCTTAAGGCAGGATGTCTGCTGTCGGCGGCTTTGACAAGGTCCGCTCGTATTACAGATACTATAAGGGCGACGTAAGGGCGCTGGAGAAATAAAAATGGTCGCCGGGATAATTGCAATATTTATTCTATAATCATTTCGAAAAGTTTTTAAACATACGAAATAAAACAGGAAACATAAATTCAACATATCCCTCATATTTTCAAACGACTCTTTGGGAAAAATCAAATTGAAAAATGGTGTGATCCCCGGGGCATGTGTTTTGTGATATAATACTGTATTATCTAAAAAATGCATGTGAAAGGATAAGTGATCATGAATAAGAAGAGTTTATTAATCTGTGTTGTCATCATAGCGATCTGTGCTGTCATAATCGCCTTCTGCAGCGGTAAGACGGCAGCACCCAAGGG
>JAFYEL010000016.1 GCA_017544285.1 Lachnospiraceae bacterium
CCCTGCTGGAATGCTACGATCTCAGCTGACTTTGCAAGCTGTGCTGCCTGGAAATCTCTTACGGAAGTATCAGCTGCCTGAGCTGCCTGCCATTTCTTAAGCTCCTCAGCCTTTGCAAGCTGTCCCTGCTGGAATGCTACGATCTCAGCTGACCTTGCAAGCTGTGCTGCCTGGAAATCTCTTACGGAAGTATCGGCCGCCTGAGCTGCCTGCCAATCCTTAAGTGCCTGTGCCTTTGCAAGCTGTCCCTGCTGGAATGCTACGATATCGTTTGACTTTGCAAGCTGTGCTGCCTGGAAATCTGCTACGGAAGTGTTAGCTGCCTGAGCTGCCTGCCAATCCTTAAGTGCCTGTGCCTTTGCAAGCTCGCCAGCCTGAAAAGCTGCAAGCTGTGCCTGGTAAGCTTCATACCTTGCCTGACCGGCTGCCTTTTCTGCCTGTCCCTGTGCGATCTGACTCTCATAGAAATCCTCGAGCGTTCCACCGGAAGCGGTAACTCCGAGTGCGCTGCATGTAAGCGCTGCAACAAGTGCAAGTGTGATGAATTTTGCCTTCATAGTTAATTCCTCCCTCAGAATAAGTTTTAAACAAATCTCCTAACATTATATGGGTTTGTTTGCTATTTGTAAATGGTAAATTTTGATTTTTTTACCAAATATCGCACATTTTTTTATTTTGACACAAGATATGGTGTGTCAGGCCTGCTGTTGGTTAACCGTGAACACTCCGAACTCATCCTTATCAAGAAGCGATATCTCAACAAGATGCTTCAGTGCGGAAGAAACCTCGGCAGGTGAGTAGTAGATCCTGGGAATCTTCTTTGAGATGCCCACACCGTCCATGCCGTCGGGATGCTTCAGCAGAAGGTTGATAAGGCTGGTCTCGAGAGCCGAAACATTGCCGCCGTCGGCGCCGCCTGCGGTGGCTGCCTTTGCCTGGGCATCTGCGAGCACTCTCTGTGAACGGGCCTGTTCTTCTTCTTCGCGTCTGCGGGCTGCAGCCTCAAGATCCTGCTTGGCCTGTGCCGCTGCGCTCTGAGCCATCTGCTCCTGCTCCTCGGCGCTGTAGATAAGCTTAACCGCGGTGCCGGTAACATTTACCACCACGTGGGAAAGTCCTGCGGGTGCCGTGATATTTGAATGAACCCCGATCACTGCGTCCGCTCCGGCCGCAAGTGCCTCTTTTTCGAGATTCTCAAAAGCGTTGTTCAGCGCGTCCTTATAGAGCTTTTCATGGGAAGCGAGCCCCCCGCTCATAAGTCCCTCGACGGAGTAGAGGTCGTTTCCGAACACTACCCCGATAACTTCGGATATCTGCTTACCCGGGATAGTCTCTGTCGTTGTTTTGATCATATCTTCTCCTCCTCGCCATACATGGAAAACTACAGTCTTATGGCAGACCTTATTAACATAATACATTTGTTTCCCGCGTTATGCAACACTTTTTTTGTATTTTCGGGAAAATTGTCAAATAAATATCACCTGTACACAACATATTGTGCACAGTCTTTAATTTACTGCGTTTTCTCAGTTTTTAAAGGAGTGTATGGGGGCCGGTATCCTGCCCTTTCTGCTGACAAAGGCCTCGCAGGAGAAGGGGTTCACCGGCATGATGGGCGCGTATCCGAAAAGCCCTCCGAATTCCACCGTGTCTCCCACCTTTTTCCCGACTGCGGGAATGAGCCTTACGGCGGTGGTCTTCTGATTCACCATTCCTATGGCCATCTCGTCGGCTATTATACCCGAAATGGAAGCGGCCGTAGTATCTCCGGGAACCGCGATCATATCAAGTCCCACTGAGCAGACACAGGTCATGGCCTCCAGCTTTTCAATGGTGAGGGCCCCTGCCTTTACGGCTTCTATCATGCCTCTGTCCTCCGACACGGGGATGAAGGCTCCGGACAATCCTCCCACATAGGAAGATGCCATGACTCCGCCCTTCTTTACCTGGTCGTTGAGAAGTGCCAGAGCCGCCGTGGTGCCCGGTGCTCCGGGGTGCTCAAGTCCTATCTCGCAGAGGATGTCGGCCACCGAATCGCCTACCGCAGGGGTGGGCGCCAGGGAAAGATCCACTATTCCGAAGGGGATCCCCAGTCTCTTTGAAGCCTCCCTTGCCACCAGCTGTCCGACTCTGGTCACCTTGAAGGCCGTCTTTTTTATTGTCTCGCAGAGAACCTCAAAGCTCTCTCCTCTCACTGCCTCAAGGGCAGTCTTTACAACTCCGGGTCCGGAAACTCCGACGTTTATAACCGCATCCGCCTCGGTCACACCGTGGAAGGCCCCTGCCATGAAAGGGTTGTCGTCCGGTGCGTTGCAGAAAACCACCAGCTTCATGCAGGCCATGGAATCGTGGAGTTCATCTGCCTTGGCGGTGTCCTTTATCACCTGTCCGAGAAGACTTACCGCATCCATGTTTATACCGCATCTGGTGGAACCGGTATTCACGGAGGAGCACACCCTGTCGGTGGAAGTAAGGGCCTTGGGAATGGAACGGATCAGCATCTCGTCTGCCTTTGTCATGCCCTTGGAAACCAGCGCTGAATAGCCGCCGATGAGATTGACTCCCACGGCCTTGGCCGCCTCATCCATCACCTTTGCCAGCTCCACGAAATCATCTTCGCTCTTTGCTGCGGCTGCTCCCACAAGTGCCATGGGTGTGACGGATATCCTCTTATTAACAATGGGGATACCATATTCCAGCTCTATCTCGGCTCCCACGCTCTTTAAGTCCTTCGCCGTCTCGGTGATCTTATTAAAAATGTTCTTTTTCAGCACCTCCGGATCCGGGCTGATGCAGTCCAGAAGGCTGATGCCCAGCGTGATGGTGCGCACGTCCAGGTTTTCCCTGGCTATCATCTCATTTGTTTCAATGACTTCGCTAATGTTTATCATGGTACTCTCCGTCTCAGATCCTGTGCATCATGTTAAAGATATCCTCGCTCTGGCAGTTGATGACAACGCCTATCTCGCCGCCTATCTGCTCAAGCTCATGGGTGGTATCCTTAAAGGGCTTTTCCGACCTGTCCATATCCACTATCATCATCATGTTGAAATATCCGCCAACTATGGTCTGGGAGATATCCAGGATATTTATCTGATTGTTTGCCAGATAGGTGCACACCTTTGCGATGATGCCCACCGTATCCTTTCCTACTACTGTAACTACGGCTTTCTTCATTTTGTTCTCCTTTTCAGCAGCTGAACAGGGCCGACATCTCGTCACGCCTTGCAATGGAAATATCGAAGTCCGACGCCCTGTAGGGTCCTTCACCCATATCCACCTCAAGCCTTACGGTCTCATAAGCCAGCTGCTCGTAATTATTTTCCCGGGAGAGATGTCCCAGAAGTATCTTTTTTATATGTGAATTCAGGACCCTGTTAAGAAGCCTTCCCGCGTTTTCGTTGGAAAGATGCCCCTTTTTTCCCAGTATTCTCTGTTTGAGGTAGTAGGGATAGGATCCGGTCTCCAGCATCCTTATGTCATGATTGGCCTCAAGGAGCAAAATGTCAAGCCCTTCAAGGTTTTTTACTATGTAATCGTCAAAGTATCCCAGGTCCGTCATCACCGCGGCGCTCTTTTTTCCTGCGGCTACCCGGTAGGCAACGGGCTGGGCCGCATCGTGGGATATGCTTATGGGGCGGACCCTGAGGGTCCCAAGGTCGAATTCCTCGTCCTCCTTCACCTCGCAGAAGAGTTCCGCCGGGATCTTGCCCATGCTCTTGGATGAAGATATGTAGTCCAGGGTACCTCTGGTGGCGTAGATCGGCACTCCGTAGCGCCTTGCCATTACTCCAAGTCCGGAGATGTGATCCGAGTGCTCGTGGGTCACCAGTATGCCGGAGAGCTCGTCTCCCTTTATTCCTATGGAAGAAAGTCCCGCTTCTATGCGTTTTCCGCTGATGCCGGCGTCCACTATCACGTGGGTGTTGTCATCTCCCAGATATATGCAGTTTCCCGAGCTTCCGCTGGCTATGCTGCAAAGCTGCATCGTATCAGTTCCTCCTCAGCCTTCCGGCTTTGTTCTTTCTGTATTTATGCCTGTTCCGCAACCGGCGTCTGTACTGATTCCGGAGCAGGTACAGGTTCTGCTGCAGGTCCTGCTGTTGGAGCGGATTCCGCCTCGGGTACAGCCCCGGTCTCAACCTCAGATCCAGGTTCGCCCTCAGTCTCGGCCTCCGGTTCGGGTTCGGGTTCCGGCTCGGGAGGCAGAGGCGGCAGTTCTTCCATGCTGTCCACCCACCTTACGGTGAGCTCATCTCCCTCTTTGATCGGCGCGGTATACTCACTTCTGAATCCGTTGACGGAGGCAGCCACAAGGACGCCTCCGGGTGTCTTCAGATCAAAATCTATCCTTTCGAAAACGTCCGCGAACATGTAGGTATTCTTTCCGGTAAGCTCCACATCATTACCGTTTACCAGCACGTGGATGGGCACGCCCTCATCCTTCGGTCCCTGCATTCTCTCACGGACCTCCTCCGTTATATGGGAGCGCTCCACATCCCCCTCCTCTCCCGGAGGCAGATTTTCGAATTTCTCGGCATTGATGGCGGCATCGTAATCGTAATCGGAAAGCTTCTGTTCCTCCATGGTCCAGATGACGTCAAAGTTCTCATAAACCTTTTCATCCCTGTCAACACGCTTGCTGTTCACATAGATGTTCATATCTTCCTGAAGCTTTACATCCATGAAGTCAATGATCTGCTGTATGGTGTAGTACCCCAGCATCTTGATGTCATCGCCGTTTTGGATCTCGTAAAACTCAGACTTGAGCTCGCCGTTGACCTGAGCAAATCTGGGAAGCACCACCTTCTGTCCGTTGACGATAACGCTTATGGTGCTGTTGTACTCGGGAAGCTGTCCTATGGTCAAAGATCCGTCGTCCCCGGCGGTGGATTCCATCACTTCTATCTTGTCCCCTGCCGAAATAGGGGTATTGATATCCGCGCTCTGCCCGTTGACCGTGATGATGGCAGCCTCTCCGGGCTTGCCCCTCTGGACCTTCGCCTTATCGTTGATGGTGTAGGCAAGCTCCTTTCCGCGTCTGGGGAAGAGGCACTCGTTGGGGAAATCCGCCTGCATGGCCGCATCCACCACCAGAAGATGGCTGTTGTCGTACAGCTTGATCCTCTTTCCGTTGAAAGATACGAATATGAAGTTATTGGTCTGCTCATAGAAGTTGAGACAGATTCCTATGGGGGTGACAAAGAGGGCATCCTTTTTACCGCCGGCACAGTCATACTGTATATTTCCCATGACCTCTTCGCCGCGCAGCGCCACTCTTTCGGGAGCTATGCCCAGCTCCTTTGCCAGAGCCTCGGTATAGCCCTTTATCTTTCCGCCGCCGCCAACAACGAAGACCGCGGAAACACTCTTTCCTCCGTTAAGCTCCTTGAGCTTGTCAGAAACCTGCTTTGCTATCTCTTCCACAACGGGCTTAAGCAGCTTGTGTACTCCCGCCGGGGTGATCTTCTGGGAAAGGCCCATTATATCCTTATAAGAAATACTGCCGCTCTTTCCGCCTGCGGCCACCTTGATCTTTTCCGCAGTGGCAAAGTCAACCAGCAGCGACTGGGCTATGGTCTCCGTAAGCCTGTCTCCCGCAGTGGGGATCATGCCATAGGCCGCAACGCTGCCGTCCCTGGTGACGCAGATATCGCTGGTTCCCGCTCCCACATCAACCAGAGCGATGTTGAGCATGCGGTAATTCAGTGGTATGGCCACCTGGATGGCGGCTATAGGCTCCAGTGTAAGGTTCGCCACTGTAAGGCCGGCCATATCCACAGCCTTGTAAAGTCCGTCCACCACCTCATCGGGAAGGAAAGTGGCAATGATATCAGCCCCGATGTTCCTGGCCTTGTGGTTTTCAAGGTTGGTCATGGGACCTTTGTTCAGATAATATCTGGTGACCGTATAGCCTACGCAGTAGAACTTAAGGTCGGTATCGTTCTTCTCCGAAAGGGCCTCATAGGACTTTTCCACTCCCAGAAGGTCCAGCGAATAGATAAGCTCTCTGGTGACGGTGGTATCCTCGTCAAAGGTATGTTCCACATGGACCTCAACGGTGCGCAGTACTCGTCCCGCAGCCGCTATGCAGACTTCCTTGAGCTGACGCCCAAGCATCTCCTCAAGGTCCTCCTTAACCTTACCTATTGTAGCGCCTACCGCAGCGATGTCGTGGATCTGGCCGTCCAGCATGGACCTGCTGGTATGCTCCCTCACCTTCTGGGCGATAACATGAAAGGTCTCACCCTCAAGGTAGCCCACGGTACCGACTATGCTCCTTGTACCTATGTCTAGTCCGAAAACGAACTGTCCGGCATGTTTTTTTCCTGCCATATCAAACCTATCCTCTCCATAGTGTCTTCTATGTCGTCACTGTTATCTATGATCCTGTCGCAGCCTTCGGCCAGCTCTTGGTCGCTCAGCTGCCTCGATAAAATAGCATCTATTATCTCATCTGAGTAACCTCTGGAGGCTTTCAATCTGCTCCTTCTGACCTCGTCCCTGACAAAAATACACCAGGTTTCATCACACATGTCCCGTAATCCGTATTCCAAAAGGATCGCGGATTCGAGAAAAACCGCATCACACTTGCTATTCTCCCGAAAGGCTTTAATATCATCCGAAATAATACGTTTTACAGCGGGATGCACGACGTTATTTATTTCTTTTAAAATACGTTCGTCATTAAATATAACATCTGCCATTTTACTGCGGATGATCCTGCCCTCCGAATCCAGGCAATCCGCGCCGATTAAGGAAACCACGGATAAATAACACTCCGCTCCGGGCTCCTGTATATCGCGCGCTATCTCATCTGCTTTGATTATACGACAGTTGTATTTTTCACTTACCCGGTTCAGTACCTCCGACTTTCCGGAGCCCACCCTGCCGGTAACACCTATTATTTTCATTAACCACTCCGGTCAACCGCATCTTGTGCTCGCTAAAAATACCACACAATATGCAACTAAAGTTTTATAACTATCGGTTTTTGCGTGATCACGTATAATATCACTCATTATATTCCAATCGTGATCAATGCGCATCATACCAGTTGTTACCAAATTTTACTTCGGTTTCCAGCTTCACCGGAAGGGATGCAGCCCCCTCCATCTCCCTTTTCAGGATTTCAATTACATCTGTTTTTTCATTTTCCGGAGTCTCGATAAGAAGTTCATCGTGAACCTGGAGCACAATGCGGGCCTTAAGCCCCTTTTCCCTGAGAGCTCTCTCGACTCCCAGCATGGCAAACTTCATTATATCGGCTGCCGTGCCCTGGATGGGGGCGTTCATGGCCACTCTCTCACCGAACTGTCTCTGCATGAAGTTGCCGGCAGTAAGCTCGGGGACCGGTCTTCTCCTGCCGTAGAGGGTGGTGACGTACCCGGTCTCTTTTGCATCTTCAACCTGCTTTTTCAGAAAAGCTTCGATCTGAGGGTATGTAATATAGTAATCTTTTATGTATTTAGCGGCCTCTTCCCTGGTTATGGAAAGGTCTCTGGAAAGGCCGAAAGATGATATTCCGTACACTATTCCAAAATTTACAGCTTTGGCATTACGTCTCTGCTGCGCTGTGACCGCCTCTAAGGGCACATGGAATACTTGTGAGGCTGTAATGCGGTGTATGTCCTGATCCTGCCCGTATGCGGCTATCAGACGGTCATCTTTTGACATGGAGGCCAAAATCCTCAGTTCTATCTGTGAATAATCGGCGTCTACGAAGACACAGCCCTCCTTCGGGACGAAAACTTTTCGAAGCTGACGCCCCAGTTCGGTCCTCACGGGAATATTCTGAAGATTGGGATCCGAGCTGCTGAGCCTGCCGGTGGCAGTCACCGTCTGGTTGAAGCTGGACCTGATCCTTCCGTCCTCTTCAATAAATGCAGCCAGTCCCTGGGCATAGGTGGAATTAAGCTTGGTAAGCGCCCTGTACTCCAAAATCTGAGCCACAAGAGGATTATCAGCCGCCAGCTTTTCAAGCACATCCGCAGCCGTGGAATATCCGGTCTTTGTCTTTTTACCGCCGGGAAGTGAAAGCTTTTCAAAGAGTATGACTCCCAGCTGTTTGGGGGAGTTGATATTGAACCGCTCTCCCGCACCTTCATATATCTTTTCTTCGAGCTCGTCGATCCTGCCCTTAAGACTTTCTCCGTAGGATGCGAGCTCTTCTTTTTTTACAAGGACCCCTGTCTCTTCCATCCTGTAGAGAGTAAAGATAAGAGGGAACTCCGTATCCAGCATGAGCTTTTCCATGCCCTGCTCTCTCACTCTTTCGAGAAGCTCTTCGAACTTCACAAAGCACTCCAGGGCCGCGGGAGCGATCTCACTGTGCTCGGTCTCATAGTTTCCGGCCAGGGGATTCACCAGATATGACATTATAAGCATGTCATAGACCCCGGTGCGCCACTCAAGGTCCTCACCGGCTCCTGTAAGGCGGAGCAGATTCTTTAAGTCATGGGTTATGACTCTTACCTTCTCATCCGCGAGCAGGTCTTTCACAAGAAGGCTTACCCCTTCACGGTCCGAAGATGCATCTATCTCATAAACCTTATCGGGTGAAAAGCAGAGTGCAGCCTTATCCAGAGTCCTCTTATCACTTCCCTTTGTAAGGACCACGACGCTGCCGGCTTTTTTTGCCTCCTCAAAGGCCTTGCGTGCCTCATCTCCCGGGGCTGTAGTCACAAACTCGCAGCCCTCGGTCTGCTTTCTTGCAACATCCTCGTCAAACCTGGACATAAAACTGCGGAGTTCAAGCTCCGATGCAAGTTCATAAGCTCCGGCAGTGTAGATGTCGCCTATAACAGCCTCATCTGGACTGAAATCTATATCTGCCTTCGTATCTATGGTGGCCAGCACCTTCGACAGCTCGGCCATATCAAAATTGTCGGTCAGAGTCTGTCTGATGGAATTCTTTGTGATCTCCTCGCGGTGTTCCTTCAGGTTTTCGATGCACCCGTACTCGGTGATCAGCTGAAGCGCGGTTTTTTCACCAATCTTGGGAACTCCGGGTATATTGTCGGAGGCATCTCCCATAAGGGCCTTAAGCTCTATTATGCCCGAAGGTGTAACTCCGTATTTTTTCTTTACATCGGCGGCATAAAAATCCTCTACCGTGGTCTTGCCCGCCCTGGTATGGGGCATGCGGATCTTTATCCTGTCCGTGGCAAGCTGAAGCAGATCCCTGTCACCGGATAAGATGCAGACATCAAAGCCCTCGCTCTCCGCCCTGCCTGCCAGGGTTCCCAGAATGTCATCCGCCTCAAAGCCTTCCTTTGTTACCACGGGAATTTCCATGACGGCCAGCATCTGCTTCACAAGAGGGATCTGTTCCTTCAGTTCCGGCGGCATGGGCTTTCTGGTACCCTTATAGGCATCGTATATCTTATGCCTGAAGGTAGGCGCGGAAAGGTCAAAGGCAACGGCCAGATGATCCGGCTTTTCATCGTCCATGACACTGAACATTATATTAAAGAAGCCAAACACCGCATTCGTGTGGACTCCCTTTGAATTTGTGAGAGGCGGTACACCGTAGAAGGCTCTGTTGAGCATGCTGTGTCCGTCTATAAGTAAGATCTTTTTCATATTCATTCTTCGGATCCTTCACGGATCCCCATACATCATAAGGAAAAAATCCCCAGCCAGTAGGATACAAGAGCGACAGTTACCACAAGCGCCAGCACACAGAGGAGCATCTTTAATCTTGTGGCCGTTTTGCAGAAATATCTGCTGTCCGCCAGCTTCTTTTTTACAGCGCTGTCAAAATCAAAGACCCTGCCTTCCTCAATGCTTTTCAGTCCCTCACGGACTATGAAGGCATTTTCGAATTCGTCCCTGCAGTCCTGACAGTCTTCCATATGTTTTATCAGCGCCTTCTGGTCCACCAGCTCCAGGTTGTCTTCCAGAAAAAGCGGTATGCGCGACTGCGCCTCAATGCAATCCATCATTGTCTCCTATAAGGTCTGTCACAGGCCCTTGTACTTCTTTGACAGATAAATGGCAAAGCCAAACAATCCCACTGTCTCGGTAAGGTGAAAGATAATGGATGTCCACACTATTCCCACCTGTCTTCCCATTATATCCATGGTGTTCATCTCAAAAACGCCGAAGGAAAGAAGGAAGGCCAGTGCAACTATCAATACCACCAGCTCCAGCTTTTGATCTTTAAGAAAGATCGCCGTCATGGTCACTCCCAGCAATATTGCCGTCAGCATCTCAAGATATTTGAAGCCGTGAGAGAGATTATACAGGGAGATGTAGGACATGTAGGATTCATACTCTCCGTTCCCAAGCATCAATAGTGTCAGCAGGGAGTTGAATCTTCTGTATATCATGGAAGATACGAAATATACTATCTCTGCTCCAATGAGGATCACTCCCCAGATCTGGAGCAGCACGGCTGTCTTATCTATCGTCATGGTTGAGAGCTTTTCCCCCAGATACTCCTCCTGGAGTACTCTCATGGCACTCTTATCATCGTCATCCACCACCTTCTCATAATGCTTGATGACTATGTGGCTCGTGCGAAAAACAATGCATATGAGCATTATCCTCAGGACGGCGATGGCCACCTGAACCTTCCAAAGGGCACCGTCCATCATAGCCGGTGTAAGATCGGTATCCCGCCCCAGGATCATCCTGGCAATGCCTTCCAAAACCGCCCCCAGTATCCTTATGAGCGCCGTAAGCATTATGGCCTTTGAAAGCAAATGCTTGTTTTTGTTAAGATACATTCAATCCCACTCCGTCATTGACAATTCCGTGCTATGACCTTATAATTTATTAGTGATGCACGCTTGTGCGGGGTTAGTACATCGGTAGTACATCGGCTTCCCAAGCCGAGGAGGCGGGTTCGACTCCCGTACCCCGCTCTTTTGCCGGCTTGTCGGAATTGGCAGACGAGGCAGACTCAAAATCTGTTGATGGCAACATCGTGCGGGTTCAAGTCCCGCAGCCGGCAGCATCTCCCGATATCTCTGATATCGGGTTTTTTATTTTGCATCATCGATCTCATCCCGTGGCACGATGAACCTCACTGCCTCGGGCAATATCCTTATCTCTGCTTCCACCGGATCTCCACCGTATTCACCGTCTATGGTCCAGGGCATGCTGGCAGTGGATCTCACCTTGAGTCCCGACGTTTTAAACCTTATTATATTCTTCGAATTCCCGATTATATCTCCGGAGGTCAGCACGGATACTATCTCCGAAAGCTCCGTATCAAACTGGGGCATCTTCACCAGTATCACCTCAAACAGACCGTCGTTGAGTTCAACGCTGTTTCCGGTGATCCCCTTGAATCCCCCCACGGACTCGGAATTGCAGATAAGTCCGAAAATGAAGCTGTCCTTTATGATCTCGCCGTCATGCTCGATCTCCACGTCGTAGGATTTTATATCCGTCAGACGTTTCATCGCCTCAAGGATATAGGCCGCATGGCCCAGGAAGTTTTTGAGTACCTGCTCAGTGTCGTAGCTCACATCGGTGAAAAGTCCGAAGGCTGCCGCATAACAAAAATACCTGTCGTTGAATCTGCCTATATCACAGGCAAATTCCTTTCCGTTCAGGACAACCTCCGCCGCGCTCTTTATATCGGCTGGTATCCCCAGGCTCACGGAAAAATCATTGGTGCTTCCCGCAGGAATGTATCCGATGGCAAGAGGTCCCTCCTCGCGTTTCAGAACGCCGTTCACAACCTCGCTCAGGGTACCGTCTCCGCCGGAGCACACCAGCAGTGAACAATCCGAAGGGCACTCCCTGGCAAGCCTTTCCGCGTCACCCTTACCCAGGGTGGGACAGGCGCTCACCTCGTAACCCGCTTCGGAAAAACTGTATATGATGTCTGCAAGACCTACCTTGATCCTCTCACGTCCCGCAAACTGATTATAGACAAAGACCATCTTTTTTGATGTATTGTCCATCTAATCTCCAATCTGCCAATCAATGGGCTCTTCGCCGTTGGCTTTAAGAAACTCATTGCATTTAGAAAAATGTCTGCAGCCGAAAAACCCTCTGTGTGCCGACAGGGGACTGGGGTGCGGACTTTTCAGTACCAGGTGCCGGGGATTGTCAAGCATCTCAGCCTTTCTTCCGGCGGGGGCTCCCCATAACATAAAAACAATGGGCCTGTCTTCCCTGTTCAGGGCACGGATGGCCGCGTCGGTGAACTCCTCCCATCCGATATTTCTGTGGGAGTTGGCCTGATGGGCCCTCACCGTAAGCACCGTGTTCAGCAGGAGCACTCCCTGCTCTGCCCATTTTGTAAGACAGCCGCTGTCGGGGATATCACATCCCAGATCATCATGCAGCTCCTTGTAGATATTTTTAAGGGAAGGAGGTATCTCAATCCCGGGCTTAACGGAAAAGGAAAGGCCATGGGCCTGTCCGTCGTTATGGTAGGGATCCTGTCCCAGAATGACCACCTTTACCTTTGCCAGAGGCGTCAGTAAAAAGGCGTTGAAGATATCATCCTTCGGCGGAAATACTTTTGTGGTTCTGTACTCGGACACCACGGTCTCGTACAGCTTTTTATAATACGGTTTTTTAAATTCCGGCGAAAGGGGCTCCAGCCAGTCGTTGTCTATTGCTGCCATCTGACCGGTACTCCTCTGCCCGCCAGGTATTCCTTTACCTGACCTATCTCAAGCTCTCCGTAATGGAAAAGCGAAGCTGCCAGAGCGGCGTCCGCACAGCCAACCGTAAGGGCATCATAAAAATGGGAGAGTTCTCCGGCTCCACCCGAGGCGATGACGGGCACGCTGACACTTTTGGCTATTCTGCTCGTGAGCTCGTAGTCGTATCCGGCCTTGGTACCGTCACAGTCCATGCTGGTTACCAGAAGCTCTCCGGCTCCGAGCTCGCAGGCCTTGACGGCCCACTCAATGGCGTCTATGCCCATGTCCACTCTTCCGCCGTTCTTGTATATATGCCAGGAGTCGCCGTGTCTTTTTGCATCAATGGCGACCACCACGCACTGGCTTCCGAATTTCTGTGCGGCCTCGGAGATAAGCTCCGGATTCATGATGGCCGCGGAATTAACGGACACCTTGTCGGCGCCCTCTCTCAGTATGTCTCTGAAGTCCTCTATGGTCCTTATGCCGCCTCCCACGGTAAAGGGTATGAACACCTTTCGGGCCACTGCCCTCACCAGCTCGGTGACGGTTCTGCGGTGATCGCTGGAAGCGGTGATATCAAGAAACACCAGCTCGTCTGCCCCCGCCTTGTCATAGGCTGTGGCAACCTCCACCGGATCTCCCGCATCCCTGAGATCCACAAAATTAATTCCTTTTACTACCCTGCCGTCGTTTACATCCAGACAGGGGATGATCCTCTTTGTATACATATCTAAATTCCAAGAAAGTTATCAAGCATCTTAAGTCCCGGATCGGAGCTTTTTTCCGGGTGGAACTGGCAGGCAAAGACATTGTCCTTTTCCACCGATGCATGGATATGTGCGGCGTAATCAGTGGTGGCGGTAACTATGCTCTCATCCTCCGCCTGAAGGTAATAGGAGTGGACAAAGTATACGAACACTCCTTCGTCTATCCCCCTGAACAGTCTCCCTTCCCTGGGAAAGGAAAGGGAATTCCAGCCTATGTTGGGGATCTTCAGGCCCTTGTCCTCGGGAAGCTTTTTTATCTTCCCTTTAAGGAGTCCCAGGCCTTTCACTCCGGGAGATTCCTCGCTCTCTTCAAAGATGAGCTGAAGTCCCAGACAGATACCCATGAAGGGGATGCCTTTGTCCACCGCTTTTTTGATCACATCTTCCAGCTCGCAGCTCCTGAGCTTTTCCATACAGTCACCGAAGGCTCCCACCCCCGGAAGTATGATGTGATCGGCCCCCAGGATCTCATCGGCGCTGCGGGTCAGCAGAGCTTCGTGTCCCAGGTGTTCCACGGCCTTTATCACGCTCATTATGTTTCCTGCGTCATAATCGATTACTGCTACCATTTTTCATTCCTTAATTTCAGGCGTGGTAATTTCCGTTTGAATCCTGCTTCACGTCAAGTGTGAACAGATCAACGCTCTCACCGGAATCTTCGTTGGACTCCTCTTCCTCTTCGGATCCTTCATCCTCCGACTCTTCGTCCTCGGACTCCTCTTCCTCTTCGGAGAATTCCTCTTCCTGATCCTCTTCGTTCATCTCTTCTGTTTCGGCTTCCCCTTCGCCTTCACTCTGATCGAGAGGCTGTCCGCTTGCGTCCAGTCCGTAAAGTCTGAGTATCTCCTCGGGTATATGGGGGGTGGTGCTCTTAGGTCCGTACAGGAAGTCCTCTATGGCCATGGAGTAGTTGATGTTGTCCTCTATGGTCGCAAGGCTTCTGGCCATATCCTCGGTAAGGGAAACCTCATCCATCATCTGAGTCACCACAAAGTAGTACTCCTGATACTTGTCGAACACGCCATACTCCGATGCCTTTTCCACGGAATTGTCATGGGTGGTCACGGCCTTAACCATGATATCGACCGCTCTTACCTGGTCACCTGCGTCAAGCCAGTGTCTGCACATCTCTCCGTAGCGCTTCATCTTCATGAGCATGAAGGATTTCTGATACAGATCCGCATCGCTGCCCTCCAGCTCGATTCCCGCCAGCATCCTGTAAACGGTCTCGTAATCCTCTTTGCCGAAGGCCTCTCTTGCCTCTCTTGCATAGGTGAAGCCGGGAAGCTTGTTCACCGCAAAGATCATCAGTGCCAGGAATGAGCCGCATACAATAGCGATGGCAACGATGAATTTCTTGGATATGGGTTTGCCGGGCTCAAGCTCAACAGGTTTCTTTTCCTTCTTGGGCTTGGGAGGCTTGGGTTTCTTTTCTTTCTTCTTCTTTTCCTTCTTGGGCTTGGGCTTCTTTTCTTTCTTTTCCTTCTTTTTCTTTTCCTTCTTCTCGGGGATCTCTTCTTCGTCAAGGGCATCAAGTTCCTTGAGGATAGCCATGTTCTCATCCCCTGCGGGATTCTCGGCCTCAAGACCGCTGCGGCCATTTTCCTCTTCTTCGCCTTCTTCCCCTTCCTTTTTCTTTCCCTTGCTGCCAAAAAGGAATTCGATTATACGGGCAAGCAGCCCCTTCTTTTTCTCCCCACCGTCTTCTTCCATCTCGGCGATATCGCCAAATAGGATGTCTCCGGTGCTTTCCTCGCGGATCTCGTCTATGCCGTCAAGCGAGAAGATATCTTCGCGCTGCTCTTCTTCTCCTGGTTCACCTCCCTCAGCGTCTGTCCCCTCGAGAATGGAGAGAACATCATCGTCAAGGATGGTACCTTCCTCATCCGCATTAAGCAGCTCGTTGATAGCGGCCGCTTCTTCGTCACCGGCTATGCTCTCTTCAAGATCGGCTTCGCCTATATCGAACAGGTCTGAATCGGAAAGGTCCATTTCCACGGGAGCGTCGCCGGTGCTTTCCTCTGTCGCTTCCGGTGCGGCTTCAATGCCCGAATCATCCATTCCGAGATCCACGGCATTAAGACCTTCCGGCATATCGTAATGCTCTTCGTCGCCAAGCTCGGGAACCGCACTCAGCAGATCGGCAAGAGCCTCATCACTGAGCATGAGATCCTCATCGAGAGCTTCTTCGGCGTTCTCTTCCCCGGCTGTCGTTCCTGCTGCTTCTTCGTTTCCTGCAAGCAGGGCGGCGATCTCCTCCGGCGTCATTACATGGTTGGGATCATCCGAAGGTTCGGGTGCGCTTTCCCCGGCTGCTCCTTCGTTTCCTTCAAGCAGGGCTTCTATCTCCTCCGGCGTCATTACATGGTTAGGATCATCCGAAGGGGCTGCAGGTGCAGGTTCCGGTGCAGGTTCTGCAACTGCTTCCGGTTCGGGCTCGGATGCTCCCGCTACCAGGGCGGCGATCTCCTCCAGGGTCATTACATGGTTAGGGTCATCCGAGGGTGCTGCAGGTGCAGGTTCCGGCTCAGGTTCGGGCTCGGATGCTCCCGCTACCAGAGCTGCGATCTCCTCCGGGGTCATTACATGGTTAGGATCATCCGAAGGGGCTGCAGGTGCAGGTGCAGGCTCTGGTGCGGGTTCTGCAACTGCTTCCGGTTCGGGCTCGGATGCTCCCGCTACCAAAGCTGCTATCTCCTCCGGCGTCATTACATGATTCGGGTCATCGGA
>JAFYEL010000017.1 GCA_017544285.1 Lachnospiraceae bacterium
AAATAAGGGTGTCACATATCTGACATTTGACAGTTTCAAAAATGCGGGAATAAGGCACGGTTTTTCCACCAGATTGGGAGGCGTGAGCACCGGAGTATACTCAAGCATGACTCTGGGCTTTGGCCGCGGCGATGAGGATGAGAATGTCCGTGAGAATTTCCGCAGGATGGCGGAGGCTCTGGATATGGATACCTCCCGGCTCTGTCTGTCAAAGCAGACCCACACCACAAACGTGCGGATAGTTGATGAACGTGATGCGGGAAACGGTATCACAAAGCCGCTTCCCTACGATAATACGGACGGCCTGATCACAAACGTGAAAGGCCTTCCTCTGGTGACCTTTTATGCAGATTGTGTTCCGCTTTTTCTTTACGATCCGATAAAACAGGTGGCCGCTCTTTCCCACTCCGGGTGGAGGGGCACCGTGGGCAGGATGGGAGCAGTGACCGTAAAAATGATGGAGGAGAGCTTCGGCTGTGATCCCGGGGACATCCTCTGCGGCATAGCCCCAAGCATCTGCAGAAAATGCTACGAGGTCAGCGCCGATGTGGCCCGTGAGTTTGTCTCCGCCTTCGGCGATGCGGCGAAGGAACGGCTGCTTTCTCCCTCTGTTTTCAATCCCCATGATCCGGATAAATATATGCTGGATCTCTGGGAAGCATGCCGTCTGGTATTTCTTGAGGCGGGTATCAAAGAAGAGCATATCGAGGTAAGTGACCATTGCACCAGGTGTGAGAGCGATCTGTTTTTCTCGCACAGGGTAATGGGGAATGCAAGAGGTTCCCTGGCTGCCTTTATCATGCTTTAAGTGTCATGATCGAAAGTTAATATGGCTTCATGTAATGTATGTTTCAGAAAATGTGAGATAAGGGAGGGCAGTACGGGCTTTTGCGGAGTGCGTTCCTGCAGGGACGGAAAAGTGGTCTGCGATAACTACGGACGGGTGACATCCCTTGCCCTTGACCCCATTGAGAAAAAGCCCCTGCGCAGGTACTATCCCGGCAGCGCCGTTCTCTCCGTGGGAAGCTTTGGCTGCAATCTAAGATGTCCCTTCTGTCAGAACCACGACATCTCCTGGTCCGAGGAGTCCTTTGTATACGGTAAAAAGGCTGAGAAGTTTTCTCCGGAGGATATATTGAGGGCCGCTCTTTCCTGCGCCGACCGCGGAAATATCGGAGTTGCCTACACCTACAACGAACCCCTGGTGGGCTACGAATTTGTCAGGGACTGCGCGAAGCTTATCAGGGACGCAGGCATGAAGAACGTGATGGTCACAAACGGCACCGCTTCGGTTGATGTCCTGGAGGAACTGCTGCCCTATATAGACGCAATGAACATAGACCTGAAGGGATTTTCCGAAGAGTATTACCGCAAGACTCTCGGGGGAAGTCTTGAGATGGTAAAGGAATTTATAGAAAGGGCCGCTTGGGGATGCCATGTGGAGCTTACCACCCTCATAGTGCCCGGGGAAAACGATTCCTTGGAAGAGATGGAGAGGATGAGCTCGTGGATAGCAGGTCTGGACAGTGAGATCCCTTATCATATTTCCAGATTCTTTCCCGGGTTTCACATGACCGACAGACAGGCCACGGACGTGAGGCTGGTCTACGAACTGGCGGAGGTTGCGAAAAAGAAGCTGAAGTACGTGTACACGGGGAATTGTTGAGATCATATTCAGGAGGAGAGGGTATGAAGGCAGGATTCATGGTACCCCACCCGCCGCTTATTATACCGCAGGTGGGAAGGGGCAGCGAAAAACAGGTGGCAAAGACCATAAGCTCGTACGAGAAAGTTGCGGAAGAGATCGCATCCATAAAACCCGAGACCATTGTGATCACGAGCCCCCATTCCATAATGTATTCCGATTATTTCCACATATCTCCCGGCAGATCCGCCACAGGTTCCTTTGCTTCCTTCGGCGCTCCCGAAGTAAGCTTTTCCGAGGAATACGACACGGAGCTGGTGTCCGAAATAGAGAAGCTGGCAAAAAAGAAGGGCTTTCCCGCCGGCACCATGGGGGAGAGGGACAGGAGTCTGGACCATGGAACCATGGTTCCTCTGTATTTTATCAGACAGAAATACACCGGCTTTAAGATAGTGAGGATAGGACTGTCGGGGCTGGATCTTTTGCAGCACTACAGCTTCGGACAGATCATAGAGCAGGCGGTTTCAAACCTGGGAAGAAGGACTGTGATAGTGGCCAGCGGGGATCTGTCGCACAAGCTGCAGCCGCACGGGCCCTACGGCTTTGCAAAGGAGGGGCCGGAGTACGACGGCCGGCTCATGGATGTTTGCGAAAGATGCGCATTGGACGAGCTTCTTGGGTTTGACGAGGACTTTTGCGAAAAGGCGGCGGAGTGCGGCCACCGGTCCTTTGTGATAATGGCGGGGTGTTTTGACGGTCGCAGCGTGAGCTCAAAGGTTTACTCCCACGAGGATGTGACGGGAGTGGGCTACGGCATAGCTTCATTTTACCCCGGAGAAAAGAGTGAAAAAGGCAGCTTCCTTGATATTTACAGGGGAAAGGTTATGGATTCCATCATGAGCAGCAGAGCAAGGGAAGACGAATATGTGCGTCTGGCCAGAAGGTCTCTCGAAAGCTATATCCGCACCGGGGAAAAGATAAGCGTCCCCGCGGATGCTTCAAGAGAGCTTACGGAAAGGCGAGCCGGGGCCTTCGTCTCCATACACAAGAACGGCAGGCTCAGGGGCTGTATCGGCACCATAGGACCGGTGACGGACAGCATAGCAAACGAGATAATAGACAATGCCATCAGCGCTTCAACGGCGGATCCCAGGTTTTCTCCCATAACTGCGGATGAGCTGGAGTGGCTTGAAATAAGCGTGGATGTACTGGGTGAGATCGAGGATATTTCCTCCCCGGACGAACTGGATGTGAAGAGGTACGGAGTGATAGTGTCAAAGGGCGGCCGCAGGGGCCTTCTGCTTCCCAATCTGGACGGGGTGGATACGGTGGAGGAACAGATCGACATAGCCCGCAGAAAAGGCGGCATAGCCCCGGGTGAGAGCGTTAAGCTCCAGCGCTTCGAGGTGGTGCGTCATTATTAGGCTCTGAGGGGTGATTGTTTCTCAAAAAGAACAATTAAACCGATTGACTTAAAAATGGCCTTATCATATAATCATAATACAGCGCAGTAAGTAATATAATAACGGCAGCCCTGTAAGAGGGCTGCCTCAATTTCACTAAAAGAAGGAGGTATTACTACAAATGAGAGAAGAGTGGAATGGATTTACCCCCCACAAATGGGACAAAGAGGTGAACGTACGCGACTTCATCCAGAGCAACTACACACCCTATGACGGTGACGAGAGCTTCCTGGCAGCACCTACACAGGCTACCAAGGATCTCTGGGATCAGGTTATGGACCTTACAAAGAAAGAGCGTGAAGCCGGCGGCGTCCTTGATATGGACACCAAGGTTATTTCAACCATCACCTCACACGGCCCCGGATACCTTGACAAGAGCAAGGAAAAGATCGTGGGATTCCAGACCGACAAGCCCTTCAAGCGTTCTCTCCAGCCTTACGGCGGTATCAGAATGGCAGAGAAGGCATGCTCAGATAACGGATACGAGGTAGATCCCGAGATAGCTGAGTTCTTTTCAACACACAGAAAAACACACAATGCAGGATGCTTTGACGCATACAATCAGGAAATGAGAGCATGCCGTTCGTCCCACATCATCACCGGTCTTCCGGATGCATACGGACGCGGACGTATCATCGGCGACTACAGAAGAGTAGCTCTCTACGGTATCGACAGACTTATCGAGGACAAGCAGGCTCAGAAGGATTCCACCGGCCGCGTTATGACCGATGACGTTATCCGTCTCCGTGAGGAACTCTCAGAGCAGATGACAGCCCTCAAGCTCATGAAGGAAATGGCAGCTTCCTACGGCATTGATATTTCAAAGCCCGCTAAGAACGTTCAGGAAGCTATCCAGTTCACATATTTCGGATATCTCAGTGCGATCAAGGAGCAGAACGGTGCGGCTATGTCCCTCGGACGTACCTCTACCTTCATCGACTGCTATGCAGAGCGCGACCTTAAGAACGGCACATTTACCGAGGAAGAGATCCAGGAGTTCGTAGATCACTTCATCATGAAGCTGCGCTGCGTTAAGTTCGCTCGTACCCCCGAGTACAATCAGATTTTTGCCGGCGATCCCGTATGGGTTACCGAGTCTCTCGGCGGCGTAGGTGTTGACGGACGTCACATGGTTACCAAGACCTCCTTCAGATACCTTCACACCCTTGAGAACCTCGGCGCTGCACCCGAGCCCAACCTTACGGTTCTCTGGTCTCCCAGACTTCCCGAGGGCTGGAAGAAGTACTGTGCAAAGATCTCCATCACAACCTCTTCCATCCAGTATGAGAACGATGAGCTCATGAGACCTGTACACGGTGATGATTACGGAATCGCTTGCTGCGTATCCTCAATGGTCATCGGAAAGCAGATGCAGTTCTTCGGCGCACGTGCAAACCTTGCAAAGTGCCTGCTCTACGCTCTTAACGGTGGTGTCGATGAGGTCACCAAGAAGCAGGTTGGTCCCAAGTATCGTCCTGTAGAGGGTGATTACCTTGACTATGATGATGTTGTTGCCAAGTTCACAGATATGATGGAGTGGCAGGCTGACGTTTACGTTAACACCCTTAACATCATCCACTACATGCATGACAAGTACTGCTATGAGAGAGCTCAGATGGCTCTTCATGACAGAGACGTTCTCCGTTACTTCGCAACAGGTGTTGCAGGACTTTCCATCGTAGCCGATTCACTTTCAGCTATCAAGTACGCTAAGGTTAAGGTTATACGTGATGAGGACGGTATCATCACCGACTTCGAGACCACCGGCGAGTTCCCTAAGTACGGAAATGACGACGATCGCGTTGATGAGATCGCTCAGAGCATCGTTCACAAGTTCATGACCGCCATCAGGCGTCATCATACTTACAGGAATGGTCTTCCCACCACTTCCATCCTTACCATCACTTCAAACGTTACCTATGGTAAGGCAACCGGTAACACTCCCGACGGCCGCAGAAAGGGACAGCCTTTCGCACCCGGAGCAAACCCGATGCACGGACGTGACACCAACGGAGCAGTTGCTTCACTGTCATCAGTATCAAAGCTTCCTTACAATGATGCGCAGGACGGTATCTCCAATACCTTCACCATCATCCCCGGCGCACTCGGCAAGGAGGATAAGGTATTTGCAGGCGATATCGAGCTCGAGCTCAAATAAGATATAAAACGAGGTAATAGCATGGATAAGGACAAAATGCTGGACGATGTAGTGGCGATGCTTGATTCACAGATGAAGAGCGGAACCGGACATATCAACCTTGAATATTCCGAAGATGCTAAATCACCTAAGAGTATCGAAACTATGGGATGCGCGGACTGCTCGCGCACACCCCTGGCTTGCAGCGTACCCACGCTGGAGCAGGGACTTGATGACTATCATTAAACAGGAGGTATTAAAATGGCTACAAGCGAAACTCAGGTTGATAACCTGGTAAACTTACTTGACGGATATTCAAAGAAGGGCGGACATCATCTCAATGTTAACGTCCTCAACAGAGACGTTCTCGTAGATGCACAGCAGCATCCTGAGAAGTACCCTCAGCTTACCATCCGCGTTTCGGGATATGCAGTAAACTTTGTAAAGCTTACTCCCGAGCAGCAGGCTGACGTTATTTCCAGAACCTTCCACGAGAAATTCTGATCATAAGGTCACTTTAAGCGGGCGGCACCCCATGATAAAGGATGCCGCCCGTTTGGCATAAGTATAAGGAGATTCTATGGCACTTAAAGGACGTATACATTCCCTTGAAAGCTTCGGAACGGTTGACGGCCCCGGCACCCGGTTTGTGGTGTTCTTCCAGGGCTGCCCCATGCGGTGCAAGTACTGTCACAACCCTGACACCTGGCCTCTTGACGGAGGCACGGAGATGACGGTGGAAGAGATCATCGAGCGCTATGAGCGCAACAGAAGCTTTTACGAAAACAAAGGCGGGCTCACCACCACCGGCGGAGAACCCATGATGCAGCTGGATTTCCTTATAGAACTCTATGAGGAATGCAAAAAGAGAGGTATACATACCTGTCTGGACACCTCGGGCATTGCATACAATTCCAAGAGTCCCGAGAACGTGTCAAAGGTGGAAAGACTTCTTGAGTCCACGGATCTGGTGATGCTGGATATAAAGCATATAGATCCCGACAAGCACAAAGAGCTTACAAAGCAGCCCAACGAAGAGATCCTTAAGTTTGCACAGCTGGTTTCGGACAAGGGCGTTGACCTCTGGATAAGGCACGTGATAGTGCCCGGCGTTACCGACGATGACGAATATCTGGAAAAGCTGGGATATTTCATCGGCGGGCTGAAGACCCTTAAGGCACTGGATGCCCTTCCCTATCATACCATGGGAGTCGTGAAATATGAGCAGCTGGGCATCGATTATCCTCTAAAGGGCATAAAGGACATGCCCCAGGACAAGCTTCTTGAGAAAAAGCAGCATATTCTGGACGGCATAAAAAAGAGGAGACAAAACTAGTTGTTTTGTGGTAAACTATATGAAGTGTTAAGGAATAAAGAAAGGAGGATCAGTTATGGCTAGAGAGATCAGCGATACTTGTGTATCATGCGGCGCATGTGCGGGTGAGTGCCCCGTGGGCGCTATCACAGCCGGCGATGGCAAGTTTGAGATCGACGCAGCAGCCTGCATCGACTGCGGTGCATGCGAAGGCGCATGCCCTACCGGTTCTATTTCAGAGGCATAAAAAAAGCGGAGCCCATGAGGCTCCGTTTTTTTGACTTTTGTATCATTCTCTCCATTCCTTGGAGGCAAATCTTGTGTATTCGGGACGCCAGATCAGCTCCACCGTTCCTATGGAACCGTTCCTGTGCTTGGCTATTATGATCTCGGCGATATTCTTATTCTCGGTATTTTCGTTGTAAACCTCGTCACGGTATATGAACATAACGATATCAGCATCCTGTTCGATGGCGCCGGACTCTCTCAGGTCGGAGAGCATGGGTCTGTGGTCCGTACGCTGCTCCACGGCTCTGGAGAGCTGTGAGAGGGCTATAATGGGCACGTTAAGCTCTCTGGCAAGGATCTTAAGGTTACGGGATATATCGGCTATCTGCTGCTGTCTGGAGTCCGTATTGGAGCCGGGGGTCATGAGCTGCAGGTAGTCTATGATCACCAGATCCAGTCCGTGGTCTATCTTGAGCTTACGGCACCGGGATCTGAGCTGGGAAACCGTGATACCGGGGGTGTCGTAGATCATCAGGCTTGAATTGCTGATAAAGCCGGCGCTTTCCACCAACTTTTCCCAGTCGGATTCGCTTAGGTCGCCGCGCCTTAAGTTCTCGGAATTTACAAGGGAGTCCATGGCAAAGAAACGCTTCATAAGCTCTTCTTTTCCCATCTCGAGAGAGAAGAGGGCGACCTTGTAGTCGTTCTTTACAGCGGCATGCTCCGCTATATTGAGGACGAAGGCGGTCTTGCCCATGGCGGGACGGGCCGCTATCAGCACCAGGTTTGAGGGCTGGAGTCCCGAGGTCTTCATGTCAAGGTCGGCGAAACCCGTGGGGACGCCTGTGACGGTTCCCGAGGTCTGGGAGGCCTTCCTTATGAGCTCAAGGGTGTCCATTACGATCTGGCTGACGGGAGTCAGCTCGTCGTCGGAACGACGCTGGATAACGTCGTAGATCTGCTTTTCCGCAGATTCCAGCTGGTTCTCGATATCCTTGTCGCCCAGATAGGCGGTGGAGGATATATTTTCTCCGGCCTTGATGAGGCGCCTTGCAAGGGCATAGTCCGAGACCAGCTTGCAGTAGTGGCGCATGTTGGCCGAGGAAGGGACGGAGTTTACCAGATCCCGGATATAACCCAGCTCACAGAGCTCGTCGGGGGCCTTCATGGATCTGAGCTCGTCCTGAAGGGTGACGAAATCCACATCTCTGTGACTCTCGGAGAGGTTGCGGATGGCAGTGAAAAGAAGCCTGTAGGATTCGCTGTAGAAATCCGAGGCATCCAGATGCTCCGTGGCATAGGATATGGAATCCACATCCATGAGCATGGAGCCCACCACAGACATCTCCGCCTCGGGAGAGTGGGGCATTATCTTTTTGATCAGGGCTTCATCCATGTTATTCCTCTTCGACCTTTACCCCGAGCTTTGCGGAAACGTTGGGGTGAAGCTTTACGGTGACCTTGTAATCACCCAGAGCCTTTATGGGCTCGTCAAGTACGATCTTTTTCTTGTCTATATCGATGTCAAACTGTTCCTTTGCCTTGTCGGCGATCTCTTTTGAGGAGACGGAACCGAAGCTCCTGCCGTCCTTGCCCACCTTTATGCTGCAGACAACGGTGAGATCCTCGAGCTTCTTTGACAGCTCCTGTGCATCCTTGAGGCGCTGTGCTGCCATCTTGTCGTCGTTGGCCTTTTTGAGCTTTATGTCGTTGAGGTTTGCGCCGGTGGCCTCAACTCCAAGCTTTTTCTTCAGGATGAAGTTGCGGGCATAACCCTCATTTACTTCTACTATCTCATCTTTTTTTCCAAGGGACTTTACGTCCTGCAAGAGTATTACCTTCATTTTTCCTCCTTATATCGATCCGATGGTCCGGATCGTGTCTTATACTTCGCCCTTCTCTATCATTGAGGAGATGGTTTCCTTAAGGCTTGCCCTGGCCTCTTCAAGGGTGGTGTCCTTAAGCTGGGCGCCTGCGATGTTCAGATGTCCGCCGCCGCCCATGCGCTCCATTATGAACTGAACGTTTATCTCGTCTATGGAACGGGCCGATATGTATATCCTGTCCCGGTACTCCGTGAGGACGAAGGAGGCGCGTACGCCCTTTATGTTCATCAGCTCGTTGGCTGCCTGGGCACCCACAACGGTGGGGGATTCCAGTCCCTCGGTAGGGCAGGTGGCGATGGCAAATTCATTTTTGAAAAGCTCCGCGGAGCGGACGGCCTCGGCTCTGGCCTTGTAGGATTCTATGCTGTCCCTGAACATCTTGCGGATGCGGGTAACATCGGCGCCGTTCTTTCGCAGGTACGCCGCGGCCTCAAAGGTGCGGGCACTGGTCTTCGTGGTAAAGTTTCCGGAATCTATCATGATACCGGAGTAGAGACAGTCGGCCTCGTGATTCCTGGGCTTGATGCCGTCGGCGATGTACTGCAGCAGCTCGGTTATCATTTCACAGGCACTGGAGGCATTGGACTCTATGTACTGATAGAGAGGATTCTCAATCTTTTCGCTGCCCTGTCTGTGGTGGTCGATGATGATGACGGATTTGCAGAGCTCAACCAGCTGAGGACATTCGCACAGGTCCGGACGGCTGGTGTCCACAACGATCAGCAGGGTCTCGGGGGTCACAAGCTCAACCGCCTCGTCGGAATTCACCAGAATGCCGTCGTCACTCTCGTCAACCCGCTTGTAGTCGGCAAGCATGGGCTTTATCGAGGTGGTTACCTGGTTTACCACGATGTAGCACTTCTTTTTCAGCGCGCGGCATATGCAGTAAATACCGACGCAGGAACCGAAGGCGTCCTGATCCGCCATGGAGTGGCCCATGACTATGACCTGTTCGTAGTTCTCTATGTGCTCTTTTACGTTCTGTGCGACTCTGCGGGCATATACACGGCTGTTGTTCTCTCCCTGCTCGCTGTTGCCGCCGAAGTAGTGCATGTCCTTTTCGTCCTTCACAACAGCCTGATCACCGCCGCGGCTTAAAGCCATGTCCATGGCGGATTTTGCGTAGGCTGCGCTGCGTCCGAAGTCACCGTTGCCGAGGCCGAAGCCAAGGCTCAGGGATATGGTGATGGGAAGTCCGTAGTTGAAATCCTTGATCTTTTTAAGGATGCTGAACTTGCCCTCAATGATCTCGTCAAGACCCTTCTGCTTGATGACAACGAAGTATTTGTCGGGCTCGGTCTTTTTGGCGATACCGTCGTGCTTGGTGATGTAACGGTTGATCTCACGGTCAACGGAGGCGAGGAGAAGGCTGGCGCGCACGTTGTCCTCCTGCTCCAGGGCCTCGTCATAGTTGTCAAGGTAGATATAACCGGCAACCATGCTGCTCTCGCGGTTGATACGCTTGTATTCGTTGATCTCGGTCTCGTCGTACATCACAAGGGTGATGACGGAACCGTCGAATTTATCGGGGTCTATGAGATGGTTTTCCTCGTGGACAAGGTTTATGCGGCGGACCTTTGCCCTGTAGTCACGCTCGTCCAGGGTGAAGGTGAACTCCACGGGATCGGCTCCGGTGGGGAGCTGTTCCTGGGTGATGCCGGTATCGTCGTTGACGATGGACCAGCGGAAGGAACCCTCCACGCTGAAAAGCTGTCCGAAGGCTTCGTTGTGCCAGATGAGGCGGCCTGTCTCGTCAAGGATGGCGTAGGGCATGTCGAAATGCTTGAGCATCTCTTTCTGAACAACGCCGTAGTTCACCGCGTAATCCATAAGGGAGGTGAGAAGCTCCTGCTTGTGGACGTTGAAAAGGATCAGGGCGATGATACAGTACACCACCGTAAATCCGGCCACGATGAGCAGGGCCTGGTTTTTGTAGATGGCCACTGCCATGAGCATGGCAACGCTGAGGGCCGACAGGTAAAGCGGCCATTTGATATATGTATTTAATATACCCTTGAAGTGTTCGTCCTTCACGTTGTCCTCCTGAGGTCAATAGGTCTGGAGCATAAGCTGTCTGTCGCGGGTAAAGCTTACGATCTCGTCCATGGGAGTATGGGTGTCTACCAGGTCACCCTCCGGTGAAAACATGGGGTGAAGCATCATTTCCGTCAGGCAGTCCTCCTCAATGGAGTCGATGGCGGCGCAAAAATCCCTGTATGAGCCGAAGTAATCGGCGCAGAGCATTCCGGTGCGGCGGAGCCGGCGGTTGTAGGTGTGCTTGTAAACCCTGTTTACCGGGGAGCATTTCCCCTCGGCAAAAAGGTTCCGGCTTATGCGCACGGATCGGAACCCGTACTTTTTAAGAAGGGGCTCTGCCAGCCGCCATACCGAGAGATCGGTATGGGAGTGGTGGTGGGAGTCCAGGTGCTTTTCCGTAAGTCCGAAGGCCAGGTATCTGCGTATCTGGGCTTCGATCTCTTCGGAGAGGGCAGCTGCCTCACGGGGGCCTATGGTGAGCCTGCCTGCGGTAGACAGGTGAAAGCGCGCATTAAATTCGCCCCTGCCGTCGCAAAAGGAAGAAAAGTTCCTGATGGATGAGGTGAGGGGTACGCCCTGGGTCAGGTTAAGGTGCAGCCCTACCCGGTCTTCGAATCCGTTGCTCTTTGCCAGTCTGACCGCATCCATGGCATAGGGCATGTTGACCATAAGGGTGGTGTTTGTGATTATCCTTTTTTCAAAGCATAAACCGATGGCTTCGTTTACGGAGGAGTCCCGTCCGAAGTCGTCAGCATTTATGATCGTTCTTATCATAATACTCCGGCTGCATAGTATCGCATCTTTCTACCAACACAACAGTTTACCATATATTTTAAAAAAAATCATCAGGTTTGCATTTTATATTGGCTTATTATATAATGTTCGAGGCAAATTGCCTTTTTACCTATATTTAGCAGTGAGGGATCAAAAGTGAGTAATAAACAGGCGAATAACACACCGCAGCCCTTAAACAATTTCGAGATATCCACATTTTCCAGCCAGATGAGCATGATGCTCTCCGCCGGTATAACCGTGAGCGAGGCCCTGCGCCTGGTGGAGCAGGATGCCCAGACCGATGAAGGCAAGGAACTGGTCAGCGTCATATACAATTCCGTGGAGAAGGGCAGCACCCTTTCGCAGGCCATGGAAGAATCGGGAGTATTTCCCCGGTATATGCTGGATATGGTCCATCTGGGACAGGAGACAGGTAAGCTGGACTCCGTATTTTCTTCTCTTGCCGATTACTACGACAGAAACGAGTCCATAAACTCCGGTATCCGTCAGGCTGTCACCTATCCCTTTATCATGATAGCCATGATGCTCTGCGTCATCATAGTGCTGGTATCAAAGGTACTGCCGGTGTTCTCCGACGTATATGAGCAGCTGGGAACCACCATGACGGGAGTTTCCGCCACCATCCTGAATGCAGGCGGCGCTCTCGGAGCTTATTCGGTGATCTTCATCAGCATTTTCTGCCTCTTTGTACTGGGCTATGTATATGTAAACGAGTCTCCCAAGGCAAAAGAGTTTGTTTCGGATCTGGGAGCAAAGTTCTTCCTTACCAGGAATCTTTTCGATAAGATCGCCGCAGGTCATTTCGCCAGCGGTATGGCCCTTGCCATCAGCTCCGGATTCCCCACAACCGACGCCATAAACATGGTGGAGCAGCTTATAAACAACAAGGAATACCGCAAAAAGATCACTCTTTGCAAGGCACTTGTGGGAGAGGGCACATCCTTTGCGGATGCTGCGGTTAAGTCAAATGTATTTTCGGGAACCTACGGGCGCATCATCGCCTCGGGTTACAAGAGCGGTATGCTTGATCAGGTAATGAACAAGGTCGCCGCCAAATACGAGGAAGAGATAGATCATGAGATCGGAAAGTTCCTGTCTGTCATAGAGCCCACCCTGGTGGCGGTGCTCTCTCTTGTGGTGGGACTTATCCTGCTTTCCGTGATGCTTCCCCTTATGAGCATCATAAGCCAGATAGGCTGAGGCTGCGAGGTCGGCTATGCAAAATAACAGATTCAAAACTGAGGCCCGCGGGGCATCCGCGAATATGGTGGTTCCGATAGTCAGCTTTGTGCTGATCTTCGGATTCTTCTTTTATGCCATTTCGGCCCTCTCGCAGAACACCGCCAGCCAGCAGGTGAAGAGCCTTGAGACGGCGGTCACAAGGGACGTGCTTCACTGCTTTGCGGCAGAGGGAGAATACCCGGAGAGCATAGAGTACATTGAGAAAAACTATGCCCTCAGTTACGACCACAATAAGTTTGATATTCAGTACACTCCCTCCGATGGGAACTCGCTTCCCGAGATAAAAGTAGTGGAAAAGTAGTATGGGATCGGAAAAAAAGACAAAAAACTATATAGTGGATTTCTTTTTCACTCTGGCCCTCTTCGGCGCCTTTGCCATTTCCTCCATCATGGTGGTTTACTTCGGCGCCAAGGTTTATGAGAGTGTTACGGACGGCATGAACAGAAACTTTACTGCCCGCACCGCGGTTTCCTACATTACGGAAAAGCTGCGCCAGAGGGACAGCGAGGGAACCGCCGACATCACCAGCATAGACGGGGTCAACGCCATCACCCTTATAAAAAAGACCGGCGATAATTTGGAGACCACCTACATCTTTTCCGACGACGGTTATCTGAAAGAGGTGACCATCAAGGGAGATGAAAAGCCCACTATAGAGGACGGAAACCCCATTATGGAGCTGTATTCCTTCAATGTGAAGGAGGTTGCCGAGGGGATATACTACGTGATCATAGTTGACAGGGACGGAAACACGGACAGAGCCTATGTTTCCACCAAGTGTGACCCGAAGATAAAGGGACAGGCCACGGCGGCCCCGGATCCCTTTGCCAGATAGAGGAGCTCATGAGAAATTCGAAATCAAGCCTTTTCCTAATGGAGATGATCATAGCGGTGCTGGTATTTTCCATCTGCTCCGCGGTCTGTGTCCAGATATTCGCAAAGGCTTACATCACAAGTGAAAATACTCAGATACTCAACAGCTCCGTGACTGCGTGTTCATCGGCAGCCGAGCTGTTCTACGGTTTCAGGGGGGATCTGTCAAAGCTCCAGCGTGAGATCGATGTGCAGCGCACCTCGGAGGCGGAGCCCGGTAAGCTGAGTTTCTACTACGACAAGGATTTTGCCCGGACCGGTGCCGGAGACGCCATATACTGCATGACCATGGAGACAAACCGCATTGATGATCTCATGGAGTGCCGTATCTGTATGCGCAGAAAGTCGGACAACTGGCTTATCTACAGTCTGAACTGCACCATGTACTTAAGAGAGACCCACGGCGGCAAAGCCGCGCCGGAAGATCAGCCTTTGGATGAGGCTCTTCCCGGACCGGGGGCAGAGCCTTCGGACGGAGCTCAGATGGGAGGTGTACTGTGACGGATCAAGAGACAAATGTGAGAAAGGGGCCCAAGACCGGCCTCAGCGTCGGCGCATCCTCCATACTGGTCATCTTTATCATAGTGTGCCTGGTGACCTTCTCGGTGCTGTCACTGGTGAGTGCCACGGCTGATTACAGGCTTTCGAAAAAGGTGGCGGACAGGAACACCGCCTACTATGAGGCCACCTCCAGAGCCCAGGTAAAGCTCAGGGATATGGCCAACGAGCAAAGGAGTGAGGCTCAGTTCGTGGAATACGACGAGCCCATAAACGAAAAACAGCACATCCATGTGAGCGTAATGCTTCCCGCAACGGGGGCAGGAGAGGACATATCGATCCTGTCATGGCAGGTTGAGAAAAACGAACAGTAAAAGAGCAATAAAATAGCACCCGGAAAACCGGGTGCTTTTTGTTTTCTTACTCTGCTACGTAAGGCATGAGAGCGATGTGACGTGCTCTCTTTACGGCTACGGTAAGAGCTCTCTGATGTCTTGCACAGTTGCCTGTGATCCGGCGGGGAAGGATCTTTCCTCTCTCGGATACGTATCTCTTGAGCTTGTTTACATCCTTGTAATCGATTACCTCATCGCTTCCGCAGAATGCGCAGACCTTTTTTCTTCTGCGGATTCCGCCGCTACGTCTCTTCATCGGTGAATCGCTCTTGTCTGTTTTTGAAAAAGCCATGTTAACCTCCTTATTTAATTAGAGGTGCTCACAGATCATCAGTTAAACGGAAGTGCCTCATCTATCTCATCGGGGATATTCATGAAGCCACCGTCGTCCTGAGCTGAGGGAGCCGTCGGCGCTCCTGCTGACTGGGAAAAACCATCGTCAAAAGAGCCTGCGCCCGGCGCATTTTTGCTCTCACAGAACTCGTGTCTGTCGACCACTACATCCGTGGTGTAAACGGTCTGACCGTCTTTGTTCTGGTATCTGCCAGTTCTGATACGACCCTCTACTGCGATCTTCATGCCTCTGTGGAGATATCTCTCCGCAAACTCTGCAGATCTGCCGAAGGCTACGCAACCGATGAAATCGGCTGTCTGGTCGTCCTGGCCCTGATTCCTGCTGCCGCCTCTGTCAACTGCGATCGTGTATCTTGCGATCGCCATCTGGTTGTCGTTCTGAGAATAACGGATCTCAGGATCCCGCGTTAATCGTCCCATTAAGATGACTCTGTTCATAATCGCTCACTTTCTGCCGCGATGCCATCTACAGGCTACGCAGCTCCTATGCTTCGTCACTCACGATCAGATAACGAATAACATTGTCCTGAATGCGGATACGGCTTTCAATCTCAGCCGGCGCGGTGGACTCAGCCTCGAAT
The DNA here is from genome assembly GCA_017544285.1 of Lachnospiraceae bacterium. Lineage (GTDB taxonomy): Bacteria > Bacillota > Clostridia > Lachnospirales > Lachnospiraceae > UBA1753. The sequence goes on from JAFYEL010000017.1 coordinate 15,451, forward strand.
TTGATGAAATAGTAGAAAGCTTCCTTCATCTTCTGGATCTCGTAGGCAAGTCTCTTTTTGCCCCAGTCGTCCACGTTGGTGATGGTGCCGCCGAATCTCTCGATGAGAGCTTTTGCCTTGTCAAGAGCGGCTGTCTTTTCATCCTCTTCGACTTTTGAACTGATCACGAGCGTCAATTCGTATTTGTTCATGTCTTTACCTCCTTTTGGTCTCTGGCCTTTGATCCCGTGCGCTGTGCGCAGCCGTCAAAAGCAAGGAAATGTGCCGCTCCTGCGAAGTCCCTCAAAACAATGCCCGCGGTGCGGCTCTTATATATCACGGACTTCTAATATATCACTTCAAAGGCAGGATTTCAAGGGAAAATTTATCCTTTTGCTTTTTTTTACCGGGTGTGCTATCATTTCTCTGCACGTTTTTGCACCATGCGTTAAAGGCAACAGGCTCTGACGGGCAATTATATAAGAAAAACAGGAGGTTATCATGGCAGAGATCACAAAGGATACTACCATCGGGGACATTCTCCAGATAAAGCCTGAGGCAGCACCGGCTCTTCTCGAGATCGGCATGCATTGCCTGGGATGCCCCTCGGCTCAGATGGAGACTCTCGAGCAGGCAGCGGCTGTACACGGTATCGACGTTAACGAGCTGCTCTCAAAAATGAACGCAATGTAGTTTAAGCATGAAAAAGGCAGGGCCTTGTGCCCTGCCTTTTGCTTTAGTATTGATGCTGTCAGATCTGCGCCAGCTTCTGGAGTGCATGGACGAACAAGAAGACATCGCCGTGCTCCTTGTAGTAGGTCTCCTGAGCCTTTGAATAGCGCTGAGCCTGTCCGTACTCCGACATGATGTTGCAGATACGGTTGAAATCCTCGGGGCTGTGGCCGGACTGGTGGATCTCAAGCATGAAGCTTCCGTCCTTTTCCTTGTAGATGTTGTTGATGCCGTCGTAGTAACCCTTAAGGACCTTTGCCAGGCGGATGATGTTGTCAAGATGCTCGAAGCGGTAAAACCTGCAGAGCTCCTCGGGAACGCTGACCTCTATGTCATCGGAAGAGATGACCTTATCTCCGGATACGGCTGCCAGCTTGTCGGCTGTCTGTGCAAGCTCGGTGCGGAATTTCTTGAAGAGATCTATGATGTCATCGGCTGTTACGCTGAACGAAGCAGCGGTGGTGGTGGTGCCGCCGGCCTCACTGTCGTCCTCGTCGTCAATGGAGGGTGAAAATTTGGAAAAGCGGGTATCCAGCTCTTCGGGATCCTCGACCTTCGTGATAATGAGCACGATGCAGTCGCCGGAGAGTGGGATGGCCTCTATCATAAGAGGTATGTCCTCAGCCTCGAAACCGAACTCGTAGGAAGCCTGTTCCATCATATCTCTGAAAAGGCTCTTTACCTTTTCCGTACCGTATGCTAACTCGGATATCTTCATGTGACGGTCCGCAAGATCGGACTTGGTCAGTGTACATCTTATCTGGTGGTCGTTCACTTTTTCTATTTTCATGGAATCACCTCCATTCGTTCCGATACATATATCGGTTAATTCTGTAAATATACGAACCTGTGCCGCATATTTATTGTGTATAAAGTATATACTTAAACGGGGTTAATAGTCAATATTTTTGAAAAAAGACTTGAAATGCGGGACCTGCGGGCTTATAATCTTCGTTGAGGCGTTGACAGGCAATCCCGGTACGGAAAGGGGTTGATGGATCACAGGAGAGATCCTGACAGCAATCGTTTCAGCGTGTCCTCACGTCAGAGGGCATGTCATTCGGCATTCTGCCGGACAGATTCACTTATATAAAATTTGCAGTTTCTTAAATTTTAGTCATAGGTGGTTTGAATTCTTAAAAAAGCAAAACAATACATTAAATACGTTATTTTAGTGTACCGTCTGTCAACATCTTGCTTATATCACGGCTCCTTTTGGTAAAAAACTCAGGACAAATACTTCGAAAAGGTGGTGATGTATTGAAAAACGACGCATTCAGCGAGCAGAAGCTTCTCGAGGAAGAGTGGCTCTCGGAGCTGAAGGAGGTCGTCGGGGATGTGCCCGTTTACCTTTGCGGAAAGCCTTCGAGTCTGGATGAGGTGGCTTCGAAGCAGGTGAGGGAAAGGGGCAGGTATACCTATATGGCAGATCTTGTGACAGACGATAAAGGTCTGCTCACAAGGGTCTGCTATGACAGGGTATCGGTGTGATGCCCCGGCGATAAAGATGGAAGGGGATGGCGCGCTGATGGGATTCCTTCGCTGACAGCACGGCGTCATCCCCTTTTTCCTGTGACAGGATGGCATCCTCTTACAACCTTGTTGAATTACGTCCCCGATTTATGTTAATATAGAAAGGATTGTTTTTGAACGGATTTTTGCAAGGAGTTCCCATTGAAAAGAGAAGCCACCCACAACAGACGCAGAAGAAAAAGAGGCATCATACGCAGGCTTATTCCCATGGCCATAGCTCTTGTGCTCATAGCCATCATACTTTTGGTATGTCTTGCTTCGGACTTCTGGAAAAAATATGCATACGGTACCGAACACGCGGATCTGAACAGGTATTTTGATATCTTTTTCGACGACCAGGCCGCCATTATCATGGACAACACCATCCTGGAGGACAAGGCACTTGTGTCCGACGGCCGTTACTATATAACACAGGAAATGGCCGAGGACAACTTCTGCAGCAATTTCTACTTTGACGAGAGTGAGCAGCAGCTGCTTCACACCGGAGCCAACGAAACCATTGTTTCCACCGCGGATACAAAGGATTTCATCGAAAAGGACGGCACGGTCTATCTGGCCATTGACTATATCTCCAAGCTGGTAAACCTTGAGGTGAACAGCTTTGAAAACCCGAAACGCATTGAGATCAAAAACAGCTGGGGCGAGGTTTCCAGGGCGAAGATCAAAAAAGACACCGAAGTCCGGGAACTTGGCGGAGTGAAAAGCGATATACTGGCGGATCTCAAGGAGGGCGAAACCGTCACTGTCCTTGAGGAGATGGAAAACTGGACCAGGGTAAAGACTGCGGACTGTATCATGGGATATGTTGAAAACAAGCGCCTGACAGAGACCTACACAGAGTCCGAGGAGCCGGTGACCTCAGTGGCGGAGGAGCCCATACTCCATAACCTGAGAGATTACAGGATCTGCCTGGGCTGGCATCAGGTGATGTCGGCGACGGCCAACGCCACCCTGAATGATGTGTTGGCAAAGTCAAGGGGAATAAACGTTATATCCCCCACCTGGTTTTCGCTTGCGGATAACGCCGGCGGGATAAAGAACATAGGTACCGTTGATTATGTGGCAAAGGCCCACGACGCGGGCCTTGAGGTCTGGGCTCTTGTGGACAATTTCGACACCGGGGTGAGCACTCTTGAGGTGCTGTCAAAGACCTCCGTGAGAAAGATCGCCGAGAACAACATAGTTAACGCGGCCCTGGAGCTTGGGGTCGACGGCATAAACATAGATTTTGAAAATCTGAGTGGGGACTGCGGTCCCGCTTTTGCCCAGTTTATCAGGGAGATATCCGTTCTCTGCAGACAGCACTCCCTGGTGCTTTCGGTGGACAACTATGTTCCCAAGGGGTATACCGCCCACTACGACAGAAAGACTCAGGGCGAGTACGCCGACTATGTTGTGATAATGGGCTACGACGAGCATTTTTCGGGCTCTGAGGAGAGCGGCTCCGTAGCGTCCTTCAACTTTGTGCAGGACGGTATAGAGAGCACCCTGGCCGAGGTGGCTCCGGAGCAGGTTATAAACGGCATTCCCTTCTATACCAGGATATGGAAGGAGGGGGCCGAAGTCTCCAGCGAGGCTGTTGATATGGTCACCGCCGAGGAATTCCTGAAGAATCACGGCATGACAAAGACCTGGGACGATGTATGCGCCCAGAACTATGCCGAAAAAACCGAAGGAAATACGGTCATAAAGGTGTGGCTTGAGGATGCCCAGTCCATAAAGGCAAAGCTGGATCTGATGCAGGCCAACAATATCGCGGGAGTGGCGTGCTGGAAGCTTGGCATGGAAACCGACGATATCTGGGATGTGATAGGGGAGTATCTGGGAAGCTGATGGATACCTGTTTTTACACCCTTGGAAGCGGGAACGACGAAGAAGCCCTGGAGAGGGCAGGCAATATAATAAAGAAGGGAGGCCTGGTGGCCTTTCCCACGGAGACGGTCTACGGACTGGGAGGAGATGCGCTTTCGGCCTCTTCCTCCGCAAAGATCTACGCGGCAAAAGGGCGGCCTTCGGACAATCCCCTGATCGTCCATATCGCCGAGACCGGGGATCTGGAAATGATAGCCGAAGATATCCCGGAAAAGGCGAGGACGCTTGCCAAAAACTGCTGGCCGGGACCCCTCACAATGATACTGAAGAAAAAACCGATGGTGCCGGATGCCACCACGGGAGGTCTTCCCACCGTTGCGGTGAGGATGCCCGATCACGCCGGGGCTCTTTCCTTTATAAGAAAGGCCGGAGGATTTGTGGCAGCTCCCAGCGCCAATATCTCCGGGAGGCCTTCTCCCACGGATGCCCGCCATGTGCTTGAGGACATGGATGGCAGGATAGAGATGATACTGGACGGAGGGCCGGTGGGCATAGGTATCGAGTCCACCATAGTGGACCTCACGGGAGAGGTGCCCTGCCTG
>JAFYEL010000145.1 GCA_017544285.1 Lachnospiraceae bacterium
GGACGGTCCGGTTGCCGGAGTGCTTGGCGAGATAGCCGCACCGCTTACGGCAGATGACTTAAGCCCTGCCTTCTGGCTCATCCTCGCCGGAATGGCAGCAGGTCTTCTGGGTATCCTGATAGCTGTTACCAGAAAAAGACGGTAATAATTGGTATTTATCTTGACAGCATTCAATTATTGGTGTACATTATATGTGGTTTACAACTGACAGTTGAATATCAGAGGCAAACTTATTGTAAAGTAAGGACGCAAAGCTACAGGGCCCCGCGCGTATATATAGTGGGGCAGCCAGTTACCGACATCAGTCGTTAATTAGTATGATAAAAGCTCTTGCTCCGGCAGGAGCTTTTTCAATAATCGGGCCTTGGCCGATGTTACCGGGTGATATGAAAAGACACAGGTTACACATAATAAAGATCATATTGTTATGTCTGACACTGACATTGCTGATGCCTGTCACGGTGCTTGCAGGTGATGCTTCGGCGATCAACAGGGCGTTTCTTGATGACATCAACGCATTGAGAGCCAGTCAGGGCCTGGGCAAGCTCGAGATGGACAACAGCCTGGTGAGTGTGGCAAAGGTCAGAGCCGAGGAGGCTTCCACCACCTGGTCCCACACCAGACCTAACGGTACCCAGGGTGTGTCAATGCTCCCCAAGGACAAGTGGAGGGGCGAGAACCTGTCCTACGTCCAGTACGGTGAATTTACCTTCACCCCCGCCGAGCAGACCGAAGCGGAGCAGCTGATGTTCGCAAACCTTAAGGCTTCACCTACTCACCTGGCAAATATGGTCCATAAAAATTTTACAAAGATAGGTATTTACACATACGTTTCGCAGACCGGGTCGGGCACTAAACTCACCTCGGCGTTCATGTTCACAAATTAGTTTTTGCATTCAGGGAGGATATGTGTTAATATACACAGGGTGAGGGAGATTTTTCATCTCCCTCGCTTTGTATGTCAGTCATCCGGTTTTTCCCGGTGACGACGAGCATGATTTTGAATTAGGAGGAACAAATAACAACATGAGCGAGAACGTTTACGATATACTGAAGGAGCGTGGGTTCATCGAACAGTGTACGGACCCGGAAAAGGTAAGAGAGCTGCTGGGCAAGGAAAGGGTTACTTTTTATATCGGATTTGACGCCACAGCCGATTCCCTTACCGTAGGTCACTTCCTCACGGTCATGGCCATGATTCACATGCAGAGGGCAGGACACAGACCCATCGCCCTTATGGGAGGCGGCACCACCATGATCGGAGATCCCTCCTTTAAGACCGACGCCCGTCCCATGATGACCAGGGAGACCATTGACGCAAACGTTGAGAGGTTCATCGCACAGCTCTCACGCTACATAGATTTCAACGGCGACAACGCCATACTGGCAAACAACGCCGACTGGCTCATGGATCTGAACTATGTTCAGTTCCTCCGTGAGGTGGGCATACACTTCTCCGTAAACAGGATGCTCACCGCCGACTGCTACAAGCAGAGAATGGAAAAGGGCCTTACCTTCTTCGAGTTCAACTACATGCTGATGCAGTCCTACGATTTTTACATGCTCCACAAGCAGTACGACTGCAAGCTTGAGATGGGAGGCAACGACCAGTGGTCAAACATCATCGGCGGAGTTGAGCTTGTAAGGCGCAAGGACGGCGGCGAGGCCTATGGTCTTACCTTTAAGCTTCTGACCACCTCGGACGGTGTAAAGATGGGCAAGACCTTAAAAGGAGCCGTGTTCCTTGATCCCAACCGCACCTCACCCTACGAGTTCTTCCAGTACTGGAGAAACATCGAGGACGCAAAGGTTGAGGAGTGTTTGGGCCTGCTCACCTTCCTTCCCATGGATGAGGTAAGGCGTCTCGGTGCATACAAAGACGAAAAGATAAACGAGGCAAAGGAAGTACTTGCCTACGAGATCACAAAGATAGTACACGGCAAGGAGGAGGCCGACAAGGCTCTTGAGGCAGCCAGGTCCGTATTTGCCGGCGGCGGAAAGAGCGCGAACATGCCTTCCACAAAGGTTGCAAAGAGCGATCTTGAGGCCGGTATCGAGCTCATGGGACTGCTGGTAGACACAAAGCTGTGCACCAACAGGAGTGACGCCCGCAGGATGATAGAGCAGGGCGGCGTCAGCGTAAACGATGCCAAGGTGAGCGATATCCATGCGGTGCTCTCCTCAAAGGATCTGGACGCCGACGGAGAGATCATCATCAAAAAGGGTAAAAAGAATTTCCACAGGATCACTGTTGAATAAATTAATCCCGAGGCAGCCCGGGATCTTAACAAAGGGGGTTTGACATGAACAATCTCATAGCATTTGTAAACGAATTCCTCAGCTATCTTCTTGTGTTTGTTGTGTTTGTTGTGGCTATGCTCATAGCCGGCAAGATCGGCACCACCATGAGAAAGTCCAAGAATGAAAAAGAAGCTGCGACCGCCGAGGTCGAGGTTGAGGTTAACTGACCATGGAGATCAGGCTTTCGAAGCGAATGGAAGGATATGAGGAGGGCATATTTCAGGTCCTGAATCATATGATCGCCGATGCCCGTAAAAAGGGCCGTAAGGTTTTTGATTTTTCCGTGGGGACCCCGGACTTTGAGCCCGGAAGCTACGCCATGGAGGCGGTTGCCAAAGCGGCGTCCGATCCCGATAACTACAAGTACGCACTGACGGACATGCCTGAGCTTGTGAGAGCTCTTACAGCCCGCTTTGAGAGGCGGTACGGCGTATCCCTTACCCCGGCTCAGATAGCCAGCGTATACGGCACACAGGAGGGCATGGCCTATGTTGCCTTTCCCTTTTGCGATCCCGGCGACACGGTGCTGGTTCCCAACCCCGGGTATCCCGTGTTTTCCATGGGGCCCGCGCTTTCCGGAGCCAACATAGTTACCTATCCCATATATCCCGAAAAGGATTATGTACTGGATCTTTCCGACATCCCTGAGGAGACCGCCAGGCAGGCGAAGCTCATCATAGTTTCCTACCCGCTTAATCCGGTATGTGCCACGGCACCCCGTTCCTTCTACAAAGAACTTGTAGCCTGGGCTGAAAAATACGAAGTCATGGTGCTCCATGACAACGCATATTCCGATATCATCTTTGACGGAAACGAGGGCATATCCTTTCTTTCCGTCCCCGGGGCCATGGATGTGGGAGCAGAGTTTTATTCCCTCTCCAAGTCCTATGACCTGACAGGGGCCAGGATATCCTTCCTTCTGGGAAACGAAAAGATGGTGGAGGCCTTCAGACGCTTCAGATCCCAGTATGATTACGGGATCTTCCGTATAGTTCAGATAGCTGCGGCCGCAGCCCTCGACAACGGTGACGAAGATGTTAAGGCCCAGTGTGAAGAGTACAAAAGGCGCAGGGACGCACTCTGCGGAGGGCTCAGGAGCATAGGCTGGGATTTCCCCGATTCAAAGGGTTCCATGTTCGCCTGGGGCCCCATAGCAAAGGGCTACACATCCTCCCTTGATTTTGTAAAGGATCTGTTTGAAAAGACCGGAGTGATGGTCACACCGGGCATAAGCTTCGGCAGCAGGGGAGAGGGTTTTGTAAGGTTTGCGCTCAACAAGACCGTGCCCGAAATAGAGGAGGCCGTTGCCCTCATAAAAAACAGCGGAATGTTTGGATGAAATCACGATTTTTAATTTTGGGAAGCCAGTAAGGGGCTTCCCTTTTTTGTTGAAAGTGACAACTTGACATAAGAAATACCCTGTCTTATACTGTTCCTTGTACCACAATATATGGTGATATTATGTAACCCACATTACCATATAATGTGATTTCTGATTTTTCTTAAACGGGGAGCTGATATCCATGATCGACAAAAGAGATTACAGTAAAGACTTCCGTCCCGACCGCGAGATCAAGGTCGTTAAAAAGGACGGCACCCTTGAGGCGTTCAATGTCCAAAAGGTTATTGCGGCTGTTGGGAAGAGTGCTTACAGAGCCCTCACCGAATTTTCCGAGGCCGAAAAGGAGCGCATCTGCGCCATAGTCATTGACTATGTGAACGGCATGGAGTCCAGTGAGATCCCCATCCCCGTAATGCACAACATCGTTGAGAGTGCCCTGGAAGAGGTTAAGCCCATAGTGGCAAAGTCCTACAGGGATTACCGCAACTATAAGCAGGACTTTGTCCGCATGATGGATGATGTATATAAAAAGAGCCAGTCCATCATGTACGTCGGTGACAAAGAAAACGCAAACACCGATTCAGCCCTTGTTTCCACGAAGAGAAGCCTCATCTTCAATCAGTTCAACAAGGAACTGTACCAGAAATTCTTCATGACCACGGAAGAGATCCAGGCATGTAGGGACGGATATATCTATGTCCACGATATGTCAGCCCGCCGCGACACCATGAACTGCTGTCTTTTCAACGTGGCTGAGGTGCTTAAGGGCGGCTTTGAGATGGGCAACATCTGGTACAACGAACCCAAGACCCTTGATGTTGCCTTCGACGTAATCGGTGATATCGTGCTCTCTGCTGCCAGCCAGCAGTACGGCGGTTTCACCGTTCCCAGCGTAGAGACCATTCTCGAGCCCTATGCCGAGAAATCCTACGAAAAATACATTGATAAGTACACAGGTCTGGGACTTACCCGGGAAAAGGCCGAAGAGGTCGCTTTCGAGGACGTAAAGCGTGATTTCGAACAGGGCTTCCAGGGATGGGAGTACAAGTTCAATACGGTTGCCTCCAGCCGCGGCGATTATCCCTTTATCACCGTTACCGCAGGTACCGGCAGGGGACGCTTTGCAAAGCTGGGCACCATCATCATGCTTGATGTCCGCCGCAGGGGACAGGGCAAAAAGGACTGCAAGAAGCCCGTTCTCTTCCCCAAGATCGTTTTCCTCTACGACGAAAACCTTCACGGCCCCGGCAAGGAGCTTGAGGACGTCTTTGAGGCAGGTATCCGCTGCTCATCAAAGACCATGTATCCCGACTGGCTTTCCCTTACCGGAAAGGGCTATATCGCTTCCATGTACAAGCAGTACGGAAAGATCATATCCCCCATGGGCTGCCGTGCCTTCCTTTCACCCTGGTATGTAAGGGGCGGTATGCATCCCGCCGATGAAAACGACGAGCCTGTTTTTGTGGGCCGCTTCAATATCGGAGTGGTTTCCCTCCACCTGCCCATGATCCTTGCAAAGGCAAGGCATGAGAGCCGGGATTTCTACGAGGTGCTTGATTACTACCTCAACCTCATCCGCCAGCTCCACATCAGGACCATGGCATACCTGGGCGAGATGCGCGCTTCCACCAATCCCCTGGCTTACTGCGAGGGCGGTTTTTACGGCGGCCACTTAAAGCTCACTGACAAGATCAAGCCCATACTCAAGTCTGCCACCGCATCCTTCGGTATCACCGCCTTCAACGAGCTCCAGGAGCTCTACAACGGCAAGTCTCTTGTGGAGGACGGGGCATTTGCCCTTGAGGTTCTTGAGTACATCAATAAAAAGATCAATCAGTTCAAGGAAGAGGACAACATCCTCTATGCCATCTACGCCACTCCGGCCGAGAATCTCTGCGGACTTCAGGTAAAGCAGTTCCGCAAGAAATACGGCATAGTTGAAAATGTATCCGACAGGGAATATGTATCCAACGGTTTCCACTGTCACGTTACCGAGGACATCACCCCCATCCAGAAACAGGATCTTGAGTACCGTTTCTGGGAGCTTTCCAACGGCGGAAAGATACAGTACGTCAAGTATCCCATCGACTACAATATCGACGCCATTAAGGCACTGGTACACAGGGCCATGGACATGGGCTTCTACGAGGGCGTGAACCTCTCTCTGGCATACTGCGACGACTGCGGCCACCAGGAGCTTGAGATGGACGTATGTCCCGTGTGCGGCAGCCGCAACCTCACAAAGATAGACCGTATGAACGGATATCTTTCCTATTCCAGGGTTCACGGAGACACCAGACTTAACGACGCCAAGATGGTAGAGATTTCTGAATGAAAATCGATGTAGGGAACTGAAGATGCGTTACCATGATATTACAAAGGATGATATGAAAAACGGAGACGGCCTTCGTGTATGCCTTTGGGTCGCAGGCTGCGCCCATTGCTGCAAGGAGTGCCAGAATCCCCAGACCTGGGATCCCAACGGCGGACTTCCCTTTGACGAGTCAGCCGAGGCTGAGATCTACGAGCAGCTTGACAAGAGCTATATAGCCGGCATTACCTTTACCGGCGGGGATCCTCTCCATTATGCCAATGTTGAGGGCGTAACTGCCCTTGCCGCCGCCATAAAGGAAAAGTATCCTCAAAAGACTATCTGGCTTTACACCGGTTCCGTCTGGGATGATATCAAAGACCTTCCCATCATGAAGTATGTTGATGTTCTTGTGGACGGTGAATTTGAGATCGATAAAAGGGATGTCACCCTCATGTGGAAGGGCTCTTCAAACCAGAGAGTCATTGACGTACAGGATTCCCTTAAGGCACCTGATCAGCCTCCCGTGATCCATTGTCCCGACTACTACAAGGTTTCGGACATGGCTCCCGACAAGCTTTATGAGGAGAGCGCATGGACCATGAAGGCTCCCGGCACATGTATTGCATAAGCTTACCTAAATAAAATCTGTCTGAAACGCCGGATGTCTCTGATGTGCCGGCGTTTTTTTAATTCAGAGGATCAATGCATCAAAAACGAAAAAATGTCTTGACAAGGGATAGAGAACGGTGTACTCTAATGATGGTTAGAGAACACCGTTCTTTTTCGTTGGTGAGATAAGCCTATGCCGAAAGATAAGACACAGAGCCATATCAGAATAATCGAAGCCGCCAAAATGGAATTCCTGGAGTACGGGTTTGCGGA
>JAFYEL010000146.1 GCA_017544285.1 Lachnospiraceae bacterium
CTAACAGCCCCTCCTCGAAGGACTCTCCGACACCGCTCATCTCATTGGTGAGAACTCCCGGCACCATACGGCTCACTGCATCGCACACCACCATGGCTGCCAGCTCACCGCCGGTCAGGACATAGTCACCTATGGAGATATTATCGGTGACAATAGCATCCAGCACTCTCTCGTCTATGCCTTCATAATGACCGCAGAGGAGTATGAGGGAATCTTCACAGGCGAGTTCCTTGGCCTTTGACTGGTTGAAAACCTCTCCCTGTGGCGTCAGATAAACACACCTGGCCTTTTTATCCTGCCCTGTCTTAAGGATTTCCGTCTCATCCGGCAACTCTGACAGCCCAGGAAGCCTTCCGGTCCTTATCTTCTCCGTGACAGCCCTGTAACAGTCATATACAGGCTGTGGTGTCATGAGCATTCCGGCTCCGCCTCCGTAAGTATAATCATCAACCTTGCGATGACGGTCTTTCGTGTAATCCCTGATATTCACTGCGTTAAGGCTTATAATACCTTTGTCCATGGCCCGGCCTGTAATGGATGTGGACAATGCATGCTCTACCATCTCAGGAAAGAGCGTCATAACATAAAAATCCATGGTTTTATCCCTGCGTAAATCTGCTAAAGATCCCTCAGTCCATCCAAAAGATGCACTTCCATCAGGCCCGCCTCCAGATCAACATTCAAAACGCACTGTCTGATATTGGGGATCAGTATCTCTCTGCCATTTCCCTTCACCACATAAACATCATTGGCTCCCGTCTCTATGATGTCATCAATGACACCGAGATCCTCACCTTCATCCGTATGTACCTGAAGTCCGTAGAGATCCTTGAGATAATACTCGCCTTCCTCAAGAGGGATGGCATTTTCTCTTGTGACATAAAGCTCGCTTTTCTTGAACTTTTCAATATCATTGATATCATCATAGTCCTTAAACTTTAAGATCACCAGATTTTTGAAATATCTGGCTCTCTCCGCCACAAGGTCTATCCGCTCTCCTCCGGGCGTGATCAGCACAGTGTCCTTTAACACATCAAAGCGTCTGACGTCATCCGTCAGCGGGAACACCTTGACCTCGCCCCTAAGTCCATGGGTATCGGTTATAACACCGATCTGAAATAAATCGTCTTTTGTCATAAAGCCTCTGAAATCCAAGCTCAAGCTCCGTTATCTGCCAATCTCCACATCCACTCTCTTGTCTGTCTTTGCGGATGCAGCCTTGACAACAGATCTGATGGCCTTTGCTATACGTCCCTGCTTGCCGATGACCTTCCCCATATCTTCGGGATCCACATTAAGATTGATCACTATGGAGCGATCAGTCTCTTCCTCTGTCACGACAACATTTTCAGGATGATCAACAAGAGCCTTGGCAATTACCTCTACTAATTCTTTCATTGCCTACCCTCTCTATTTCTCTGTTACACCTGCAAGCTTAAAGATCTTAGCTACTGTCTCTGTAGGCTGTGCTCCGTTTGAAAGCCACTTCTTTGCTGCCTCTGCATCTACTTGGAATGCGCTGGGCTTCTGATTGGGATCGTATGTTCCGATCTCATCGATGCACTGACCGTTTCTTGCTACCCTCGAATCTGCCACAACGATACGATAGATCGGTGCTCTCTTCTTGCCAAGTCTCTTTAATCTGATCTTTACTGCCATTTCTTTTTCTCCTTTTTTACGGGTTATACCCAAATTTTATGATCTACGGATCAGGTCAAGTAAACCTTCACCGTGATGCTACCTGTGTTAATGTATCTGCGAAAACATCAGAAGGGGAATCCTCCCATACCGCCCATTCCTGCGAATGGACCTCCAAGCCTTCCTCTGCGCTTGCCGCCCTTCATCATGCCGGGCATTTTCTTCATCATCTTGCGCATCTCGCCAAACTGCTTGATAAAACGGTTCACCTCGGCGATATCGACCCCCGCTCCCCTGGCTATACGGTTCTTTCTGGAGGGATTCAAAAGCTCCGGCTTTTCTCTCTCCTCGGGAGTCATGGAATATACTATAGCCTCAAGCCTTGAAAACATCTTGTCATCAATGGCGTTATTGATATCGTCCAGCTGACCTTTTGAAAATCCGGGCAGCATTGAGAGGATCGACGTAAATCCGCCCATCTTCTTCATCTGGCTCATGCTGTCAAGGTAGTCATTGAAGTTAAATTCCGCCTTTCTCAGGCGCTTCTCCATGTCGGCGGCCTTTTCCTCATCTATGGTGCTCTGAGCCTTCTCTATAAGACTCATCACATCTCCCATACCCAGTATTCTGGAAGCCATGCGATCCGGATAGAACTGCTCAAGATCCTCAAGCTTTTCACCCATACCTGCAAAGAGAATGGGTTTTCCCGTTACAGATCTGATGGATATTGCCGCACCGCCTCTGGTATCGCCATCCAGCTTGGTCAGTATGACACCGTCTATACCTATCTTCTCATCGAAGGTCGTTGCGACATTCACCGCGTCCTGACCTGTCATGGAATCAACCACCAGTATTGTCTGGAAAACATCGGTACGGTGCTTGATGACCTTCAGCTCATCCATCATCTCCTCGTCCACATGGAGACGACCGGCCGTATCGAATATCACTATGTTATAGCCGTTTTTATTGGCATGGGCAAGTGCCGATGTCGCAATGGTGATGGGGGACTTTGAATCGCCCATCTCGAAGACATCCACACCCATTTTCTCTCCGTTTATACGAAGCTGCTCTATAGCTGCGGGTCTGTAAACATCGCAGGCTACCAGCAGAACTTTCTTTCCCTTTTTCTTGAACTTTCCGGCGAGC
>JAFYEL010000018.1 GCA_017544285.1 Lachnospiraceae bacterium
CTCTACCTTTATAGTCGAGATACCCCAGAAGGTGGTCGGAGAGTCCAGAATCGGAGAGTTCAACTACGAGCTCTACAACGCCATCGGCCATAAGAGCCAGTACCGTAAGCGCTTTGAGGCGCCTGATGCCAGTATCCTGGTGGTGGACGACAATGCGGCAAACCTCATGGTGGTAAAAAAGCTGTTGCGGGATGTGGCGGTCAAGATAGATACCGCAGCTAACGGCCAGGATGCCCTGAAGATGACCCTGGCCACCAGATACGATCTCATATTCATGGATCATATGATGCCCGTGATGGACGGCATAGAATGCAAACACAGCATAGAAGACCAGCCGGGAGGTCTGTGCAGGGATACAAAGGTTATCGCCCTGACCGCAAACTCCGGAAGCGAAAATATAAACCTCTACCGAAAGGAGGGCTTTGACGGATATATACTGAAGCCTGTAAACGGCGAGGAGCTTGAGAGCGAGCTTCTGCGCCATCTTCCCAGAAACCTTATCAGGATCACGGATTCCGAGGGCGGAAGCACCATAGAAGAGGTTACCTATCAGAGGCGCGAATACAAGAAGCGTACCCCCATCATCGTAACCACCGAGAGTGTCTGCGGCCTCTCTCCGGATCTGCTGCGCTCGGAGCGGATCTCCGTTCTTCCCTACAGGGTTATGGCAGGGGACGGAGTCTTTTTGGACGAGGCCGAGATAGACGCAAGGGGCGCCATGAAATACCTGTACAAGGGCGGAAAGGTGAGCACCAAGTGTCCCACCCGGGAAGAGTACGAGGACTTCTTTGCCGACAGGCTTCTGGGTGCCAACAACGTGATCCATATCGCCATGGGCAAGCACCTTTACGACAGCGGTTACCACAATGCCCTTGAGGCCGCAAAGACCTTCGGAAACATAGTGGTGGTGGACAGCTCCCTTATTTCCAGCGGCATGGGCATACTGGCTCTTGAGGCCGTGAGCATGGTCAAGCAAGGCCTTACGGTGGAAGAGATCGTTGCGGAACTGGAAGAAGTCAAAAAGCAGATACACTTTGATTTCATGGTAAAAGATATGGACCGGCTCAACAGATCCGGGCAGGTGGGAAGCGTATTCGGGATACTGGTCGAAGCCTTCAGACTGTATCCCGTCATTACCATAAAAAACAATTACATGAAGGCGTCCGGCATCTACACCGGCAGCTGGAGGCGGGCCGTGGACAGATACATGGACAGATGCTTTAAGGGCCTGAAGAACACCCGTAAAAAACTGCTATACGTGGCTTATGTTGACGTATCCCGTGAGGAACTTGACTACATAGACGAAGAGCTGAAAAGACGTGACATCTTTGACCGGATAGTATATCAGCGTGCATCCGCTGCGGTTTCCGTCAATGCGGGGGCCGGAGCCCTGGGCTTTATCTTTATTTAACATACCCATTTGGCAAGTGGGGAATACAGTGATATAATGAACAGCATGAAAGAACCGATCAGGGAGGATGCGCTATATTCTTCCTACCTTTCGTCCGAAGAAAGCAAGAAGCGCATCTATGATTACGAAGTAAGTAAGATAAAGGGCATTGATGAGGCCGCCAACTATAATTTTCTCACTCACCTTCCGGTGTTGAGACTTTTTAATGTGCTCTCATCTGACATCATACAGCAAAATGCCGATCTGAAATTCGCCGTGATCATGATGGATATCTCAGAGTTTAAGGCTGTCAACGAGTTCCTGGGGAGGGACGAGGGTGACAGGCTGCTCTGTTACATAGGGGACGTCCTTAAAGAGATACAGGACAGGCGCCGCTTTACCGTGGCGGGTCATGCCAGGGCCGATCTTTTTCTCCTGTTTACCACCTTTGAGGACAGGCAGGAGCTGGCGGATATCTGCCTTGAGATCAAAAGGCGTATCAGCGACATGCACTTTGCCTACAAGGTGATCATGTCCTTCGGCATCTGTGCGTCCGAGGACAGACAGCCCTCGGTCTCATATCTTCGTGACTGCGCCGGCATCGCTCTGAAAAAGGTGAAGGGAAAGTATTTCACAGACTTCAATTTCTTTGAAGACGAAATGCGGACCCTCATGCTCACCGAAAAGCTCATGGAGAGCGAGCTGCTGCTGGCTCTTGAAAACCATGAGATAGTACCCTACATCCAGCCCAAGGTAGACATGGTCACCGGCAGGATAGTCGGAGGAGAAGCACTCACCCGCTGGATCCATCCCAAACACGGAGTGGTGGGGCCGAGTGAGTTCATACCCATAACCGAAAAGAACGGTCTCATAATAAGCATAGACAGGTTTATGTGGGACCAGGTCTTCAAATATCAGAGGCAGGTCATTTCCGAGGGGCGCAAGCCCCTGCCGATCTCGGTGAATGTATCGAGGATGCATGTACACGACCGGGACCTGGCCGAAACCATAATCAAGCTCCAGGACGAAAATGACGTTCCGCCCTATCTGGTTCCGCTGGAGCTGACAGAGAGCGCCTTCACCCCCGAAGAAAAAGAGATGAACAGGCGCATGACCGACATGAGAAGGCACGGCTTCCTGATCTCCATGGATGATTTCGGTTCCGGGTATTCATCGCTCAACATGCTTAAGACCAGCGAGATGGATGAGATAAAGCTTGACCGTATCTTTTTATCGGATATGGCAAGCGCAAAATGCCGCACGGTGGTAAGCCACATGCTGGGGCTGTTGTCAGCCCTTGATGTGAGTGTTATCGTAGAGGGCGTGGAAAATGAGATGCAGAGGGATTTCCTGGTGAGGAACGGCTGTGCTCAGGCCCAGGGCTTTTTGTACTATAAGCCCATGCCGCTGCAGGAGTTTGACCTTTTGATCAGAAAGCAGGAGTTGGCAAGGTGTTAGGGTGTGTGTCAGGGGCATATGGCTTCAAGCAGCAAAGCTGCTTGGAAGCATTGCACCGCAGATCATGCCGGCAAGCTAGCTTGCCGCGATGATCTGACGTGCAATGTAGCCAATGCGACAAAGTCGCATTGACCATATGCCCCTTAATACCATAAAATAAACAACCAAAGAAGGAAACAGTATCATGAAAAAGAAACCGGTAACAGGAATGAAGGATGTGCTTCCCGAGGAGGCACGCA
>JAFYEL010000019.1 GCA_017544285.1 Lachnospiraceae bacterium
AGGGAATGGATTATCTCGAACATGTTCATGCTGTTGAAGGAAGAGTGGAGCCCCTTGTAGCACTCGTAGTTGGTCACGGAGTGGAGCATGGCATCATTCATCAGCTGGTTGTAATCCCCGTGGAGGGTCTCACCTATGAGGACGAACTCATCCTTCAGGGAATCGGTAAAGCCCCTTAGTTCCCTGAGGAAGTCCCTGTCAAGGCAGTAGGCCACATCCAGCCTTAGACCGTCTATGTCAAATTCACTGACCCAGAACCTGATGGCGTCAAATATATGCTCCTTGACCTCGGGATTCCTGAGGTTCAGCTTTACAAGGTCGAAGTTGCCTTCCCATCCCTCATACCAGAGGCCGTCGTTATAATTTGAGTTTCCGTCGAAGCTTATGTGGAACCAGTCCTTATACCGGCTGTCCCACCTGTGCTCCAGCACGTCCCTGAAAGCCCAGAAACCTCGGCCCACGTGGTTGAACACGCCATCCAATACCACCTTTATGCCCTCAGCATGGAGCTTTTCGCAGATCTCCTTGAAGTCATCATTGGTACCAAGCCTCACGTCGATCTTTTTATAGTCCCTGGTGTTGTAACCATGGGTGTCGGATTCGAAGAGGGGCGAAAAGTATATGGCGTTGCACCCAAGCTTTTTGATATGGGGAATGAAGTCCTCAACTCTTTTGATCCGGTGCGTAAGAACCCCGTCGTTCTCAAAGGGTGCCCCGCACATTCCCAGGGGATAGATCTGATAAAATACACTGTCGTATGCCCACATTCACTTATTCCTCCTTGATAAAGACCCCATGCTCCGCAAAGGGTCATACTTCTTCGATAGTATGCCAAAAATCCGCCATCTTTTCAAGTACGCGGCCCTTATCACCGGCAAAGACGCCCTCCCACTCCCGTGGAAACATGGTCCTGTACTCCCTCATTGCAAATCTTTCATCCAGGAGCAATATGACGCCCCTGTCATTTGCGGTCCTTATAACCCTGCCCGCTGCCTGGAGCACCTTGTTCATTCCCGGGATCCTGTAGGCATAGTCGAATCCGCGGCCCCTTCCTTCGGTCTCGTCAAAGTATTCCCGGAGGATATCAAGCCTGTCACCAACCCGTGGAAGACCTGTCCCGACTATCACCGCGCCGATGAGGCAGTCCTCCCGAAGATCTATCCCCTCCGAGAACACTCCTCCCAGGACGCAGAAGCCCACATAGTTCCCGTTTTCCTCCTCAAAGCAGCCAAGGAACTCTTCCTTTTCCTGCTCCGTCATGGAAACGTTCTGATAAAGCACCTCGAACCCGGGATCGGGATACATTTCCTCAAAGACCTCAATAACGTCCTCCATAAATCTGTAGGAGGGGAAGAATACCATGTAATTTCCCCTCTTCAGCTTCACCGCATCATGGATGTAGGAGGCGATCCTTGAGTACTCCTCTTTCCCCCTCCTTTTATATCTGCTGGATACATCCGTTGCCACGAAAACCCCTCTTTTTGCCGGGTCGAAGGGCGAGGGTGCATACACAGCGTAATCCTGCCTGTCCCCGGAGAGAAGATCCATATAATACTCAACCGGAAGCAGGGTTGCGGAGAAAAAACAGGCCGAGATGCCCTTGTCCAGGCAGCTTCTCAGGTTTACCGCGGGATTTACGCAGTACAGCCTTATGAAAAAGTCCTCCTCCTCATCAAAGCCCGTATACACCACGTAGTTTTCATCCAGAAGCTCTGCCATGTTCATGAAATGCCGGACATCAAAGTAAAAGTCAAGTATATCCTCCCTCAAGGGGGCATAGTCCTCATCGTCCATCACCTCATCCAGAAGGGAAGCCACGGAAGTCAGGGCCATGATAAAGCCGTCCGCGTTTTCCAGCACCTCATAGCCGTCGCATTCCCTGGACATATCCAAAAGCAGCTTATTGCAACGGTTAAGGGCAGTTGAAAGCTTTTTAAAGCCTGTGCCCACCAGGCGCTTTGCCTCCAGCACGTCCCTTTTGTATATCTCGGCGGAGTACATTTCCCTGGCCCGGTCCACCAGATTGTGAGCCTCGTCTATAAGAAAGATATAATCCCCCTTGGTTCCTGCCTCAAAAAATCTCTTCAGAGCCACGTTGGGATC
Source organism: Lachnospiraceae bacterium (assembly GCA_017544285.1). Taxonomy (GTDB): domain Bacteria; phylum Bacillota; class Clostridia; order Lachnospirales; family Lachnospiraceae; genus UBA1753. The sequence continues at coordinate 2,104 of JAFYEL010000019.1, forward strand.
GAAAACATAGTTGTAATCCCCTATGACCGCATCCGCAAAAAGGGAGAGGTCAAGGCAGAGCTCAAAGGGACATACCATATGCTCCCCCGCCTGCTTACTTATGACCTCATCGTTCAGATCGTCCTCCCTTGTGAGGAGCTCGTACATTGCCTCGTTTATCCTGTCAAAATGCCCCTTTGCATAGGGGCACTTCTCGGGATTGCAGTCCGTCTCCTCCATAAAGCACTGCTTTTCCTTTGCGGTTATCTTTACGGTCTTTATCTTCAGCCCCTTGCGCCTCATGATGTCAAAGGTCTCCCGGGCCACAGCCGCAGTGGTGGTCTTTGCCGTCAGGTAAAAGATCATCTCTCCCAGACCTTCTCCCATGGCCTTTACCGCCGGGAAAAGGGTGGAGACAGTCTTTCCCACTCCGGTGGGAGCCTCCAGAAACAGCCTCTTTTTCAGATATATGGTCCTGTACACCTGGGAGGCCAGCTCCTTCTGGCCGCTCCTGTACTCAAAGGGAAACTCCAGGGCGTGGATGGAGGTTGTGCGCTGTTTTATCCATTCATGACGCAGGTCAGTCCATTTTTTATACTCCCGGACCAGGGCTTCGAACCAGTCAAGGACCTCTCCGGCATCGTATACGAAGTTGAACCTTTTGATCTCTCTGTCTATGAGGCTGCAGTAGGTCATCTGCACCCCCACCGCCGGAGCGGGGTTGTCCGCAAGGAGCATGGCTCCGTAGCACTTGGCCTGTGCCAGATGTACCGGGTCCGGCGCCTCAAGCTTAGTGACATCCCTGTAGACTCCCTTTATCTCGTCAATTACATCACAGCCATCCCCGGGAAAGATGCCGTCAGCCCTTCCATCCACCAGGATATCGTACTCTCCCGCATCGCAGATATGGCGCAGGGGCACCTCTGCCCTGTAGTCACCTCCCATGCGCTTCTGGATCATCCTGTGGATCCTGGTGCCCTCCTGCATGGCGTCCGCGCTCGCACCCTTGCCCCGGTTGTCTATGTCGCCGTTTCGCAGCAGGAATTCCACCATGCCTCTGACGGATATCTTCTGTTGTTGTCTGGATTGATTTTTCATATGGATATTGCCGGTCTGTTTATGCTATGATTGATCATGTGATCGAAGCTCATCACATGTCCTCCCGGTCCGTACCGATCGGGAAGCTTACTATATAATACAACACGGAGGTCATTCATGAAAGAAGCATTATACAAGATCCCCCTTATAGACGCCTTCAAGTCCGGAGACGAGTGCCCCTTCTGCATCATCGAGCGGGACCTTGAAAACAAGGCGCTGGACTTTGTGGTGGGATCGGACTCCTACATGCAGAGCGACATCAGGGAGCAGACCGACAAGGCCGGCTTCTGCCGCACCCATTTCAAAAAAATGTACGATTTCGGAAATGCCCAGGGTAACGGCCTGATCCTCAACACCCATCTCAAAAAGCTCATTGGTGAGCTCAAAGACCGGCTTTCATCCTACAAGCCCGCCAAGGCATCCCTCAAGGAAAAGATAAACCTGGGTGCCCGGAGCTTTAACTTCCATGATCCCGCGGATCCCATCGCCATCTGGTGTGCCAAAAAAGACGTGAGCTGCTACATGTGCGATTACATAGACAATACCATAGACAGGTACTACGATACCTTCTTTTTCCTGTATAAAAAAGAGCCGGATTTCACCGACCTCATCAAAAACTGCAAGGGCTTCTGCCTGCACCACTTCGGTTATCTGATGGAGGCCTCAAGGACCTGCCTTTCCGAAAAGGAAATGCCGGCCTTCACCGGTATCATCTTCCCCCTTGTGGAGGCAAACCTTTCAAGAGTGCAGGAGGATGTATCCTGGTTCTGCGACAAATTCGATTACCGAAACAGGGATGCCGACTGGAAAAACAGCAGGGATGCCATACAGAGGGGCATGCAGAAACTCCGCGGCATACGCCCCGACGAGCAGCCCCACAAACAGGAAAAATAAAAGGCCCCTATTTGCTAAGGGCCTCTTTAAGAATATTCAAATATGGTAAATAACCGTTAACCATTTCCTTTGGAGTGGCTCCTGCCCCGTAGGACCGGAGCTTGTAGCCCTCCATGGAAAGCTCTGTCAGTTCACGGGCCCGGGCCTTGTCCAGGCCGTCCTTAAGGAGATTTTCATCAGCCCCATCCTCTATGAGGCCCTTGTAGGTTTCCTCTACCTTCTTAACCCACTGTGCACTGCACTCCTTTACAGTCTCATCATCCTCACCCTTAAGCGAGATCAAAAACAGATCCAGATAGGGATAGAAATCCAGCATCCTCAGCTTGCTCTCCTCCACTATCCTGATCCTCTCGAAGATATTTTTCTCACCGGCGTCCACGCAGCCTGCCAGCTCCATCATCAGATACCTGGTGCAGTACTCCGTCACAAAGGCATAGAGGTTTATCTTGCTCCCGAAATAATGGAAGAGAAGGCCCTTGGAGATCCCCGCCTCCTTTATCATGGAGTCGGTCCCGGCCTTGTCATATCCTTTGAGGGCAAATATCTTTATTGCCGCATTTATCATCCTGTCCTGCTTTTCGCGGGGCAGCGCAAAGAATTTTTCGTTCATATCATCACCAGCAGATCAATTCGCAGCCATCCTCGGTGACCACCAGCTGTACCTCCCACTGTGCGGAGAGGGAGCCGTCCTTTGTCCTCACGGTCCAGCCGTTATCCCTGTCGGTATAAATATCATGTTTACCGGCGTTAACCATAGGCTCTATTGTAAAACAGAGCCCGGGTACCATGAGCATCTCCTCACCGGGACGTGTCACGTAGCTGACAAAGGGATCCTCGTGGAACTCAAGACCTATGCCATGGCCGCCGATCTCGCGGACTATCTCGTAGCCGCAGGAGGTGGCAAACTCGTTGATCTTTGAAGCCATGTCCCCCAGGGTGGTCCAGGGCTTTACATTTTCAATGCCTATCTCAACGCACTTCTTTACGTTTTCCACAAGGCTCCTGGCCTCGGGAGAAACCTCTCCTATCATGAACATCCTGGAGGAGTCCGAGAAGTATCCTTCAAAATAGGTGGAAACATCCACATTTATGATGTCTCCGTCCTTTAATATCTCTTTTTCATCGGGGATCCCGTGACACACCACATCGTTTACCGAGGTGCATACGCTCCTGGGGTAGCCCTCGTATCCCAGTGGTGCGCAGTGTCCGCCCATCTCCTTTGTGATCTTTACCACCCAGTCGTCTATCTCGGCGGTGGATATACCTGCACGGATATGCTCCGACACATAGTCCAGCACCGCCATATTGATGACAGCGCTCCTCTTCATCCCCTCTACATCCTTCGGTGTCTTTATGATGTCGTGATCCGGCACCGGGATAAGCCTGTCCGAAAACATGATCAGCCTGTCGTCAAAGGCCGCATGACATACCTTGTACTTTTTTCCGCTTCCGCACCAGCAGGGTGCATTTCTCTCTAATCTTTTCATGTCTGTCCACTCCCGGATCGACGCTTTCGGCTGTTTGTCCGATTCAGTCAATCCCACCAGAAAATTATAGTACAAATCCGGCGCTTCTGCAAATACAAGAAAAAGCGCCCCGGCGATACCGGGACGCTTTATATAGTGGTGACAAGCGTGTCATTTCTTGTTATTTTCTCTTGTAAAAGCTTATAATACCTATGGTCGAGGCTATGATGGAATACACGGCTCCGAGTATGATGCACTTTTTGATATCCATGGTGAAGTAAAACTGCAGAGCCTGGAACTGGGGCGTGATCAAAATATTGACCAGTTTGGTAAACGGGAAAAGATGTATCTTTTCCGACGCCAGGAGAATGATGAGCCTGGGTATCAGCAGCACGATGATGTAATACCCTATGAAGGCATTTCTCCTTCGGGATGCCGCGAACAGGAAGCACTGCCCTATCGCAATGCCTGCCATCCACAGGGGAAGGGCCACCAAAGCCTTTTGCAGGAAGTCGCTTATGGTATCCCAGCCAATGCCCACATCCCCGATTCCGAAGAGAAGGGTGGTGGATACCAGAAGTATAAAGGCAGCCGCGAACATGATGCCCCCCAGCACCAGTGTCGCGGCGTATTTTCCGATATAGAGCTCCCAGCGCTTCATGCTGCCGGTGACTCCATCCTTTATGTGGGGATCAGGGTATTCGCGGCCGAAGATGATGTCGGCCAGGATTATGCAGCTGTAATAGGGTATAACAAAGGCACCCTCGGCGAAGATGATGAGGTTATAGGAAAATGAACCGTCATTCATGCCGTATATGCTGCGGAAGCAGGCCATGGCAATATTTGCCAGCAGGCACAGCACCAGTATCCCCAGTATGTAATACATCGCGTAGCCCTTTCGGATGGCCCTGTAGGCCTCCCGAAGGACATAGCGGATGAAATGCTTGATCTTTCTGACCATCGTCACTCGTCAACCGAATAATTCGGTGCCTCTTTGGTAATGTTTATATCGTGAGGATGGCTTTCCTTGAGTCCGGCGGAGGTGATCTTTATGAACTTCGCCTTTTTGTGAAGCTCGGCGATGGAAGGAGTACCGCAGTAGCCCATACCGGACTTGATACCGCCTATCATCTGGAAGATGGTGTCCTCGACGGAACCCTTGTATGCAACACGGCCCTCAACTCCCTCGGGTACCAGCTTCTTTGCTCCCTCCTGGAAGTAACGGTCTTTGGAGCCGTTCTCCATGGCGGCGATGGAACCCATTCCGCGGTAAACCTTGTATTTACGGCCCTGATAGAGCTCGAAGGTTCCGGGAGCCTCGTCGCAGCCTGCGAACATTGAGCCCATCATGCAGACATCGGCGCCTGCGGCCAGTGCCTTGGTCATATCTCCGGAGTACTTGATACCACCGTCTGCGATAACGGGGATGCCGTACTTCTGGGTAACCTCATATACATCCATTACAGCGGATATCTGGGGAACGCCGATACCTGCCACAACTCTGGTGGTACAGATGGAACCGGGACCTATACCAACCTTAACCGCATCGGCACCCGCCTCGATAAGAGCCTTTGCGGCCTCGCCGGTGGCAATGTTGCCGGCGATGACCTGAAGGTCGGGATGCTTTTCCTTAATGGTGGAAACCGCGGTGATGATGTTCTTTGAGTGACCGTGGGCCGAATCCACAACCACAACGTCCACATGGGATCCCACCAGGGCGTCCACACGCTCCATCATGTTTCCTGTGATGCCTACGCCGGCACCGCAGAGAAGCCTGCCCTGCTCGTCCTTTGCGGAGATAGGGTATTTGATCTGCTTTTCGATATCCTTTATTGTGATAAGTCCCTTAAGGTTAAAGTTTTCGTCGACTATGGGAAGCTTTTCCTTACGGGCTTTCGCCAGTATTTCTTTTGCTTCCTCAAGTGTGATGCCCTCACGGGCGGTGACCAGATTCTCGGAGGTCATTGACTCCTTGATCTGTTTAGAAAAATCCGTCTCGAATTTGAGGTCACGGTTTGTGATTATGCCCACCAGACGGCCGTTCTCCGTGATGGGTACGCCGGAAATGCGGAACTTTGCCATAAGGTTGTCCGCATCCTGAAGTGTATGCTCGGGGGAGAGAAAGAAGGGATCGGTTATTACACCGTTTTCGGAACGTTTTACCCTGTCTACTTCCTCTGCCTGCTCCTCTATGCTCATGTTTTTGTGAATGATCCCGATGCCGCCCTGTCTGGCCATGGCAATTGCCATCTTTGACTCCGTAACGGTGTCCATGGCCGCGCTCATCATCGGAATATTGAGCACTACCTTACCGGTAAGGTGAGTTTTAAGGTCGATCATGTTGGGAGTCACCTCTGAATACTGAGGTACCAGGAGTACGTCATCAAAAGTGATCCCTTCGGCAATATTACATCCCATCCGCTTTCCCCTTTCTTATCTGTAAGAATTTTTCTATAAATTCTACCACATGAAAAACCTCATTTCAAGAAGAGGAAAAGTTTTTTGATCAGGTCAGCACGCCCTCGCCGTAAAACCAGCCGTTAAGCATCACCAGGGCGTATCCCGCCAGAAAAACCAGCACCGCACGCCTGAAAAATCCCTCCCGGCTGTCCAGAATGGCGGCTCCCGTGCGGTAGAAAACAAAGCCTCCCAGGATGAACCTTGCCATGGAATCCATGGTGGACATCATGGGCATAAGCAGGATTATGAGGGCAATGACCGCCTCGTGAAAACGTTTGTACTTAAATATCATGAAGAGTATGAGGAAAAATGCCAGGGTTACCCACACCGCATGGTAGGCGGCATACCCCGTCAGATCCTTAAGGGCGTTGATATAAGTCTTTACAAAGAAACCGTTTATCCTCCCCCAGGCCTTCTGTACCCTCACAAAGGCCATGGCGTCACCCACCCTGTTGTAGAGGAAGTACATATAGGAAAAAAGCCCTGACGGAATAAGAAATACTCCCAGTACTAAAGATGGGTCATTAAGTGCTGCCTTAAGGTGCTTTGAAAAGGTATAACCCGGATCCTTCTTCCTCTCCCGGAAAAGATCCGTAAGCCAGGCGGCCAGCACCGCGAACACAAAGAAGACTCCCAGATTCCTGGTAGCGGAAAGCAGGGCGCCGCAGATCCCCATGGGGATGTATTGTTTCTTCTGAAGAAAATAGAAGCAAAGAGTCAGAAGGAGGAGGAAAGCAGGCTCCGTATAGAATATGGATAAAAAGAAGCTCTGGGGCCCCATGATGAGAAGGAAGGCATAGATCTTCGCCTCTCTCTCACTGCCCCCGGTGAGGCGGATATACTTTCCGGCCACCACCGCGGAGGCTATGCACATCAGTGCGCCATAAATGAAAGCAACCGTTTCATAACGGAGTGAAGTTAATTTTACCGTAAGTCCCACCAGCATGGGGTAGAGTGGGAAAAATGCCCATCCGGCTTCCCCGATGGAATTGTCCGGCACCGGAGAGTAGCCCTCCAAAGCAATACGTGCGTAATGATTACTGTCAAATCTGTTCATCTTGTCAAGGAAATTCACAAAGCTGAAATCCTTGAAAAGAAGCACATACATGGCGAACATCATAAGCCTTGATATAATAAAAAGGCCGACTGAGATGGTCAAAATGTCTTTTTCTTCAAAAAAATGCGCTATTTTACCCTTTTTCATAGATATATCTCTCGTTATCATTCTCCGTAGGTCTCTGAGGTCCCTTCGATGTAAAATTGTCTGTACTCCGACGATACACGGGGATTGGCGCTTAAAAATAACACATATAGATAAAATGCCAGCAAAAGTGCGGAAACACTGTATGCAAGCAATAGATAAGACTTGTTATGATTCAAGATTATTCCCTCCGGTCTAGTCATCCGGCCTTGCGCCAACTCTTCATAAATTTTTTAGTACTTCGCCTGTCTCGGGAATCTCTGGCGTATGGCCTTGAGGATATCCTCGTTGGGCTCTATCCTGATCTGTGTATGCTTCTGATCCTTCATGGCGATGACATACACTCCCTCGTCGCCTCTGCCTGAAGTGAAATCCAGAACCGCCTGAGGCTGGGGAAGACCCTTAAGGCTGTCGATGTCCTCGGCCCTCGCCATGACTTCCATATTGGTGAGTTCCCAGTTGCCGGCCTTTTTTCTGCTCTCCTTGTTGTATATCCTGTCCACCGAGAACTCTCCCGTCATGTACAGGTACTCATACTCCACGTAGAAACGGGGAAGGATAAACCCAAAGCCCACTGCTCCGGCCACTATGGCAATGAGTATGAATCCGCTGATCCCCAGCAGAAATGCGGGGAGAAACAGCAGCACAACCACAATAACTATCGCTATTCTGCAAAATGCAATATTTCTTTCATTTTGTTTTTCAACTATCTGTTCAAAGTACTGTTCTTCCATATTCTACCTCCTTAGTCATTATAATCATATCCCGTGTTTTTTTTCAACGAAAAGTTTACATAAATTCAATTTTAGGGTATAATTTTATTTTGTATGAAACTCACACTTGAACCGGAAAAAGAACAGATGGCCCCTCCGAAGGATCCGGAGGAAGAGACCGAATCCCTGCGGGAAGAGATCCGCGAGCAGCAGAAAAAGCTGAAGGACATGACGCCCAAAGAAAGGGTCTCCTACTATGCTTATTATTACAAATGGCACCTTCTCATTGCCATTGCCGTGATATTCTTCATAGTCTACGTGGTGAGCAACGTCCTTTCCCATAAAGACGTGGCATTCTACTGCATTTTGCTCAACGTGGACCATCCCATGGTTGAGACCACCGGCTTTGCCTCCGACTTTGAGGGCTACGCCGGCATAGACCAAAAGCATTACAAAACGGTCTTTGACACCACCATCAGCACCTCGGGCAAGGACAATCCCCTGTTAGCCGAGGATGCCTACAGCTCGACCATGAGGCTTACCGCCCTTTTCATGGGTGCTTCCGTAGATGTGTTCTGCTGCGACGAAGCCACCCTTGAGGAATATGCCCTGGAGGAAAGCACACTTATGGACATCAGGGATTACCTGGACAGCGATCTTTTCGAAAGCCTGGATTCCCGGGGGCTCATAATCAGAAAGAAGGGCTTTGACGGCATAGAGAGGCCTGTGGGCGTGAAGGTGTCGGAATCCGAGAAGTTTATCTCGTCAGGCTGCTACGACAAAGGCACCGAGGTATGGGCAGGACTTATCTACAACGGCCCCAACCTCGATATGTATAATGTTTTTATTAATTATTTATTCAGTTAGGAGGTATTAATGGAACGCTACTTTCAGGAAGAGATCGAATGCGCCGACAGGGAAACTTTGACGGCCATTCAGAATGAGCGCCTGGTGAGCCAGGTGCGTCACGTATGGGACAATGTCCCCTACTACAGGAAAAAGATGGAGGAAAAAGGGGTAACCTGCGAGGACATTAAGTCCATATACGATCTTCATAAGCTTCCCTTCCTGTCAAAGGCAGACCTCAGAGAGGCCTATCCCTACGGACTTCTGGGAGCTCCTCTCTCGGATTGTGTAAGGATCCACTCCACTTCCGGCACCACCGGAAAGCGCGTGGTGGCATTTTACACCCAGGAAGACATCGACCTGTGGGAGGAGTGCTGTGCAAGGGCCCTGACAGCCGCAGGCGGCACCAAAGAGGATGTATGCCAGGTTTCCTATGGCTTCGGCCTTTTCACCGGCGGTGCAGGCCTTAACGGAGGCTACCACAAGCTGGGCTGTCTCACCGTTCCCATCAGCTCCGGAAATACCGACAGACAGATAATGTTCATAATGGACCTTAAGGCCACCATCCTCTGCTGCACCCCCAGTTATGCAGCTTACCTTGGCGAGCGCATGAAGGAGCTGGGCTACGGCCCCGATGACATCCCTCTTAAGGCGGGAATCTTCGGTGCAGAGGCCTGGTCCGAGGAAATGCGCCGTGACATAGAAAAGACCCTGGGCATAAAGGCCTTCGATATTTACGGCCTCACAGAGCTCTCCGGTCCCGGAGTGGCCTTCGAGTGCTCAGCCCGGGCAGGAATGCATATCAACGAGGATCACTTCATCGCCGAGATCATAAATCCCGAGACAGAGGAGATCCTTCCCGACGGAGAGCGTGGTGAACTTGTGTTTACTTCCCTCGATAAGAAGGGATTCCCGCTGCTCCGCTACCGCACCCGTGACATCTGCACCCTCACCCGGGAAAAATGCTCCTGCGGACGTACCCACCTGCGCATGTCCAAGCCCATGGGCCGTTCCGACGACATGCTCATCATCCGCGGCGTAAACGTATTCCCCAGCCAGATAGAGACCGTACTGCTCAACCTGGGGTATCCCGCAAACTATCAGATCATCGTGGACAGGGTCAACAACACCGACACCTTCGAGGTAAAGGTGGAGATGACTCCCGAGATGTTCACCGACAACCTGGGCGAGGTAGAGGGACGTCAGAGACAGATTTCCGACGGCCTCAAGTCCATGCTTGGAATAAAGGCAAAGGTTTCCCTTGTGGCTCCCAAGACCATCGCCAGAAGCGAGGGCAAGGCAGTCAGGGTTATCGACAACCGAAAGATTTAAGGGGGTATTTCTATGAGTATAAAACAGATTTCAGTGTTTCTCGAAAACAAGCCAGGCGCACTGAGCCACATGACTTCCGTGCTGGCAGCCCACTCCGTTGACCTTAGGGCGCTGTCCATGGCCGAGACCAAGGATTTCGGCATCGTAAGGCTCATAGTGGACGACGTACTGGCCGCCACCACCGTACTCAAGGACGCGGATTTCATCGCCTCTCTCACCTCGGTGCTGGCCTTTGAGGTCCCCGACGAGACCGGCGGCCTCTACAAGCTCCTTGACACCTTTAACCAGGCCAAGGTAAACATCGAGTACATGTACTCCTTCCTGGGCGGCAAGCACACCAGCAAGGCCTATATGATCTTCAGAGTGGCGGATACCGCAGCCGCCGAGGCAGCCTTGGTAAACAAAAATCTGAAGCCCTTAAAACAGGAGGATATTGCGGACCTTTAATCCCTCGGAAGCCGGAGGCTGACGCCTCTGCCCTTGAATCGAAAGAAACCCCGGTTCCCAATGATCAGGGGTCTGTCAAGTAGATAGGCAAAATAAACAAAAGATGTTCAAAAGAAAAGGTGGTCACATAATCAGTGATCACCTTTTTGCTATGTCGATGGTTGAACCCATCATATTTATCCTTGGTCTGCTTGTTGACTAC
>JAFYEL010000020.1 GCA_017544285.1 Lachnospiraceae bacterium
GAGGCGGATTGAGCCTGTAGGTCATAACAGGAGTCATGCAGGCTCCGGGTGCATTCTCCTCACCGCCGATACCGGTACCACCTTTAATCTTCTGGGGACCGGTTATGGCATATATGCCACCGACACTTGTGTCATTTATGGTATCGTACCTGTCACCGGAGTATACTCTTATCTCCGTTACTTTTTCGTCCTCACCGAAGGGCTCCCTCACGCCAAGATGTCCTGACATGACCTTTATGTGGGTTAGCCTTGCTCCTTTTTCATCCCTGGTGATCTTGAATACACGGGCGGAAAATTCATCCCTCGGTGGAAGATCCGGAGCCTCCATATACTCGGAAATGACCCGGAGGAATTCATTGACTCCATCGTTTCTGAGGGCACTTCCGAAACAAACGGGAAAAATCCTGCGCTCCTTTATGAGTTTTTTGATGCGGTCCTTTTCCACTGAGCCCGTTGAAAGGTATTCCTCCATCAGGGCCTCATCGGCCACGGCGATATCCTCAAAGAAGCTCTCGCTGCCCGGCTCGGTGAAATCCACATACATACCGTCTAGTTTTTCCTTAAGAGACAACAGGAGCCCGGTCCTGTCAGAACCGGGCTGATCCATTTTGTTAACAAATGTAAACACTGGCACGTTGTAGGATGAGAGCAGATCGAAAAGCGCCCTGCTGCGCCCCGAAACACCGTCCGCTGCGCTTATCACCAGGACGGCATAATCCAGTACCCACAGGGTTCTTTCAGCCTCCGGAGAAAAATCCGCATGCCCCGGAGTGTCCATAAGGGTCACCCTGAAGTCACCGGGAAGCTCAAAGACCGCCTGCTTTGAAAATATGGTGATACCCCTTTCCCGCTCCATTTCATCGGTGTCGAAAAAGGAATCTCCCTTGTCGACCCGGCCCATATTGCGGATGGCTCCGGTATCGAACAGGATACTCTCGCACAATGTTGTCTTTCCGGCATCCACATGTGCCAGGATGCCGATGGTGATGTCCGTCATAACTATACTCTCGCTACGGCGCCATACTCCTCGGAAAGCTTTTTAACTACTTTGTCCCTTGCTCCGTCGGCCTCTTCATCCGTAACGGAATGATCGGCTGTGGCGAATCTGATGGAAAGGGTTACACTCTTCTTGCCTGCTCCCAGCTTTTCGTGGCAGTAGATATCCGCAAGGTTTACCTCTTTTGCCAGCTTGCTGATCTTTTTCACCGAGGCGATCATGTCGCCCACCTGGGTATCGGTATCAACCAGAAGGGAGATATCCCTCACCCTGCTCTCCTTGTCGGAAAGGGGTGTGAAGCGGATGGCGGGAGCAAACTGCCTTGCAAGCAGCGTGTAATCAAGCTCTGCCAGGAAGACCTTCGCGTCTGCTTTTTTACCCTCTGCGATAGCGAAGGAATCAACTATCTCATAGCGAAGCTGTCCCAGAGTTCCTATGCGGTGTCCGTTGCAGATGAGAGCTGCGCTCCTGCCGGGATGAAGGTAGCTTACCTCAGCCCTTTCATAGGAGAAATCAAGCCCGTAGGCATCGGCGATGCTGTCAACAACGGCCTTCAGTGAGTAAAAGTCCTCATCGGGACCGTAGAGTCCGATGCAGAGATGATCGGGCTCGTCGGGATACTCGCTGACGGGAAGTCCCTTGGGAATGTACACGGGGGCAAGCTCGAAGAAACGGCCGCCTGCGTGCTCAGCCTTGATATTGTTTATGATGATGTTCAGCATGGAGGGCACCAGCATGGGCCTCACTATGGAAAGATTCTCGGTTATGGGGTTGAGTATGCTGATGTAATTCCTCTCCGGAGCGTCCTGGGGAATGAAGAGGGCGTCCAGATCCGCAGGGGAATACATCGCCATGGTGGATATCTCGAAAAGTCCCCTGTCGCAGAGCAGATCCCTGACAGCATTTTCACGCTGCTGTGCAGGTGAAAGACCGCCGTTGGTAACCTTTGCGGACTCTATGAATCGGGGAGTGATGTGATCGTAACCGTACTCCCTGATGATCTCCTCGGCTATATCCTGGTAGTGTGAAACATCCTCTCTGTACCTGGGAACGGTGATCTCCATGTTATCGCCGGAAACCTCCACTCCAAAGCCCAGAGCCTTGAGGATACACTCCATATCGGCGGTGGGAACGGTGATACCCAGAACCTTGTTTACCCTGTCGGCGCTGACGCTGATCTTACGCTCCTCGGTGGAAGCACCGCCTGAGCAGTCGAAGGCCGTGGAGCTTATCTTTGCAACTCCCAGGGTCTCAACCAGATTGAGGCATCTCTTCATGCCGGTCTCCACGGAATACTCGTCCACACCCTTTTCAAAACGGCCGGCAGCATCCGTATGGACTCCAAGGGAACGGCAGGATCTGCGGACATTGTCCCTGACGAACTTTGCAGCCTCCAGCACGATTTCTGTGGTCTTTTCAGTGATCTCGGAATCAAGTCCGCCCATGATGCCCGCAAGGCCTATGGGCTCTTTGGCATCGCAGATCACCAGGTTTTCGCTCGTGAGCTCCCTCTCCTTGCCGTCAAGGGTGGTTATCATCTCTTTGTCCCTTGCGCGTCTGGGATAGACCGTGGAACCGTTTAAGGTTGCAAGGTCGTAGGCGTGCATGGGCTGGCCGATCTCAAGGAGGACATAATTAGTTATGTCAACCACTGCATCAATGGCCTTCATATCGCAGGAAGCCAGTCTCTGCTTCATCCACAGGGGTGATTCGAAGTGCTTTACATCGTAGATGTAGTGGCCCAGGAATCTGGGGCAGAGATCGTAGGCTTCATCGTAAACCTTAATATCATCATTTTTGACCTCGGTCATGGTGTAGGAGAGGTCGGGATGCTTTAATGGCTTGCCAAGGAAGGCAGCAACCTCTCTGGCAAGACCGAGGATACACTGGCAGTCGGGACGGTTAGCGGTGATGCTGATGTCGAAGATGTAATCGTCAAGCCCAAGCACATCCACGATGTTGGCACCAACGGGGGCGTCATCGGGAAGGATGAGGATGCCGTTTACCTCGTCTCCGGGATACCAGCCGGCTATGCCCAGCTCCTCTCCCGCGCAGAGCATGCCGTAAGACATTTTTTCAAGCATTTTGCGCTCTTTTATCTTGAATCCGCCGGGAAGGACTGCGCCAACCATGGCTGCGGGAACCTTTGCCCCGACGAAAACGTTGTCGGCACCGGTGAGAATGATAACATCCTTGCCGTGCTCTCCGAGATCCATGGTACAGATCTCAAGGTGAGTGCCCTCATAATGCTCCATTGCGGTAACCTGTCCCACAACTACGTTTGAGATGCCCTCTCCCAGATATTTTGTCTCCTCGACCTCGAAGCCCGCTCCGAAGAACTTTTCCTCAAGCTCCGGGACGGTGACATCTATGTCTACATATTCTTTTAACCAGCTTAAAAGTACTTTCATTGATATAACCTCCGATCTATGCTCTGAACTGCTTCAGGAAATCGATGTCGTTTTCGAAAAGCTGCCCCATGTTCTTAATTCCGTACTTCAGCATGGCAATTCTTTCCACGCCTATGCCTGCCGCAAGGGCTGAGTACTCGTCGGGGTCTATGCCGCAGTTTTCAAGCACGACTTTGTTGAGGATACCGCCGCCCAGGATCTCGATCCAGCCTGTGTTCTTGCACAGTGAGCAGCCTTTTCCGCCGCAGTTCACGCAGCTTACATCCACCTCTACCGAGGGCTCGGTGAAGGGGAAGTATGAGGGACGGAGCCTTGTCTTCACATCTTTGTTGAAGATCTGCTTTACGAATTCATCAAGCATTCCCTGGAGGTCGCAGAGGTTGATGCCCTTGTCCACCACCAGGATGTCCATCTGTGAGAACATGGGTGAATGGGTGGCATCGGAATCGGACCTGAAGGTACGTCCGGGGTTCAGCGCCTTGATGGGAGGCTTTTTGTTTTTCATCACATGGATATCGCCGCCGGTGGTATGGGTGCGGAGCACGTAATCATCGGAAACCCAGAAGGTATCCTGCATATCCCTGGCGGGGTGATCCTTAAGCACGTTGAGAAGGGTGAAGTTGTGATCTTCATCCTCGATCTCGGGTGTACGGAGCACCTCAAAGCCCATGCCTGCAAAGACGTTGATCATCTCGCGGCGGATAAGGGTTATGGGGTGAAGGTTGCCCACCTGTACGTCCTTTGAGGGAACGGTGACATCAACCGCTTCTTTTTTATAACGAAGCTCCAGTTCAAAGCGCTGGATGGCTTCCTGCCTTTTGGCGTATTTTTCCTGAGCCCAGGTGCGCACCTCGTTGGCGATGCGGCCGAACTCTTTTTTCTCTTCCTTTGAAAGGTCCTTCATCTCCTTCATGAGGCCGGAGATTGCTCCGTTCTTGCCCAGGAAGGCCTGCCAGAATTCACCGAGCTTCTCGCTGGTGTCGCTCAGTTCCAGCTGGGTCTCAAACTGCTTTTTTAATTCGTTGAAATCACGCATTTGTGTACTGCTCCTTTACAAATCTTTCAAACACGGGTACCGAACGGCGAACCTTTTCGGTATCTATGCAATATGCCATCCTGAAGTATCCGGGGCACCCGAAGTTGTCCGCGGGCACCAGTATCAGGTCATAATCCCTTGCCTTCATGCAAAAGGCTGAGGCATCATCCTCAAGGGCCTTGGGGAAGATGTAGAAGGTTCCGCCGGGCTTGACCACCTTGAACCCAAGTCTCACCAGCGCATCGTAGAGGATGTTCATGTTTGTCTCGTATACCGACATATCCGCGGTGAGATCAAGGCATTTCATCACTGCCTGCTGCACGCTTGAGGCGGGACAGTTATGACCTATGCCGCGGCTTATCTGGGTCATGATGATCACCAGGATGTCCGCATCCTCCGCTGCGGGATTCACTGCCACGTATCCGATACGCTCTCCCGGAAGGGAAAGGCTCTTGGAAAACGAGTAGCAGGAAAGGCTGTTGTCGTAGAATGCCGAGGGATAAACTCTTTCGGCTCCCGCAAAAAGGATCTCTCTGTAGGGCTCATCGGAAATGAGGAAGATGGAATGGCCGTACTCTTTCTGCTTGTCATACATGATCTGCGCCAGCTTCTTCATGGTATCGCTGCTGTACACCGCACCCGAGGGATTGTTGGGGGTGTTTATGAGCACAGCCGCCACGTTTTCCGTGAGCATGCTTTCAAACGCACCGAAGTCTATCTGAAAGCTCTCTGTGTCCGGGGGCACTACCTTGAGCTTTGCTCCCGTATGATTTATATAGGGTCCATACTCGGGAAAGAAGGGCGCAAAGGTGAGGACTTCGTCCCCGGGCTTTGTGACCGCCCTGACGGCATGGGCTATGGCGCCCGCCGCTCCCGTGGCCATAAATATATGCTTTGTTTCATAGTCGAGACCGAATCGCTTTTTAAGGCTTGCTGCTATGGCCGCCCTTGCTTCGGGGTTACCCGGGGAGGGAGAATAGCCGTGGAGCGACATGGAATCCGCGGTCTCATGAAGTCTGATAATTTCTTTGTTGTAGGCATCCGGAGCGCTTACCGAAGGGTTTCCGAGGGAGAAGTCAAAGACGTTTTCGTAACCGATCTCTTTTCCTCTTTCGGTGGCGTACTCGGAAAGCTCTCTGATCACGGACCTGCCCGAGAGCATGTCCTTGTAGAACTGGTTAATCATAGGTCCTCCGTTTCACTAAAACACTGAATGAATATTATATCACCGGTGAGGTGTTTTCGCAATAAAGTTGTACATATTAAAAGCCTCTGCAAAAACAGAGGCTTTGATATCCCGTGAAACCGCATAAAACGGGCCGTTCCCTATGACAGGCGCCGTATCGCTTCCGCTATCCTGTCAGCCACGGCCTTCATCCTTGAAACGTCCACCTTACAGACCTTACGGTCATAGGTGTAAAGTCCGTTGATCTCCTCTTCAACATCGGAGAGCTGGGTGTACACGCTGCCGCAGATCCCTGCGCTGATATGAGGGATTATCTCCTCGTCATACATATTGACAATGCGGTCGGTAAGGGCCTCACCCGAGGGACAGCTGCCGTAACCGTATACGTTCTTTTTATAGCTGCTGCGCTCCCGCACGTGACAGGAAAAACCGCCGAACTCGGAGACAAGGGCGGGTTTTTTCCAGCGCTGCTCGGGTACCTTGTGGAAATATACGTGGATGGAATCAAGGTCCGAATTTTTCTGTTTGTACCAGCCGGAGGCACTGTCATATATCCTGGTGGGATCCACCTTTTTGAGGATCCCGGTGACCATATCCGAATCAAACTGCCCCCATCCCTCGTTAAACACCGTGTAGGCAAGAACACAGGGGAAGTTGTAGAGCCTTTCGATGGTATCCTTTGAGTGCTCGATAAAGAACCGGCGGGTCTCAATGTCGGAATTCATGTATTTGTCTTTTTTGAAATGGCCCACGTAAAAAGGGAATACCGTGGGCATGATGGTGTCACGCAGGTAGCTGTAGGACCCGTTGTTCACCATATCCTGGAAGACGATCATGCCGTATCTGTCGCAGGCGTTGTAAAATCGGTCCGGCTCCACCTTGATGTGCTTGCGGAGCATGTTAAAGCCCAGTTCCTTCATGGAAAGCACATCCCTGTCGTAATACTCGGGAGAGACCGGTGTGTATATGCCGTCGGAAAAATACCCCTGATCCAGAACCCCATGGAAGTAATAGGGTCTGTGGTTCAGACAGAGCCGTTTCATGCCCGCGACATGCTCGATGGAGATGGTACGCAGGGCAAAATATGAGCGGACACTGTCCTCCGGGGTGGAAATATCAAAATAGTAAAGCCAGGGAGTTTCCGGAGACCAGAGTCTCAGATCCTCAATTGGTATAAGGTTCTCCCCGTTCTTCAGTTCAAATACGCCGGCTTCCTTAAGGATGGGGGAGATGTCACCGGTCATATCCGGCGCGTAAAGCCTGAGGGAATACTCGGGGCTGCTTCCCGCCACCTCTATCATCGCAGAGGCCTTATCCTCGACAAAGGTACAGCGTACGCTATCCACGCTCTTCTCGGGAAGAGTCTCGATCCACATGCTCTGCCAGATGCCGGAGATGGGGGTATACCACATGCCTCCAGGAGTTAACGCCTGTTTCCCGTAAGGGTATTTTTTATCAAGTTCGTCCTTTACATAGACACAGAGCTCATTCTCACCCTCCGGCTTAAGGACCTTTGTGATGTCCAGGGAAAAGGGAAGATAGCCTCCCTCATGGCTTCCCAGATATTCACCGTTGAGATAGACCCTGGCCACCTGGTCAACAGCTCCGAAATGCAGCAGAGTCCTGTGTTTGAGCGTAAAGTTATCAAGCGTAAACTTTTTCCGATACCAAAAGGCTTTGCCCACGGGCTTTTTGACGCCGGAGCGCTTTGCCTGGGGCGCAAAAGGCACCAGGACAGTATCGTCGTAGGCGCGGGGAACAAGCTCGCTCTCGCAATGGGAGAGATCCCAGATGCCGTCAAGTGAAAAAAAAGAATCCCTTATAAAGCCTGTCCGGGGATAGACGCTGCCGGGCTCGTAATCTGTCATTGGCAGATACGCCCGCTGCTCGTCTCTTTTATTCCCGATGTTTTTAACGCCTGCTACGGCGTAGCTTATGACAAGCCTGGGCTTCCATAGAAAATTTGAGATGTCTAGTTTGTTGTTATATAATAGCATGGTCAGATCTCGTGATTTTCAATGACATGTTTTTTGATAGCCTCGAAGCTTTCCCTGGATACCACATGCTCCATACGGCAGGCATCGCTGAGTGCAATGCTCTCTTCAACCCCGAGCTTAACAAGCCACTTTGAGATCAGTTCATGGCGCTCGTAGATCATCTCGGCTATGTCGCGGCCTGCGTCAGTCAGGTAGATAAAGCCCGCATCCGTAACGGTGATGAGATCCTTCTCGCGAAGATTCTTCATGGCAACGGAAACGCTGGACTTCTTGAAATTCATCTCGTTTGAGATGTCCACGGAACGTACGACCGGCAGTTTTTTACTGAGTATAAGGATTGTTTCGAGGTAATCCTCGGCGGATGATGTGGCTTCCATATAACTTCTCCATTTCAACAAACGGCTACAAAGAGAAGTTTAGCACACTTTTTCTTTTTTTACAAAAGTTTTCAAGCTTATGGTATAATAAATATCGGCTGTGTCATGTTTCAGCCAATACACTTGCGGAGGGTACCATGAACGCACCGGACATAAGCACGGTCGCCGGGGCCAGGCGCAGCAACAAGCGCGCCATATTCATCTGCGCGGCTGGCATCATCATAAATATTGCAGGCAGCTACCTTGCCGGCTTTCTGAAGCTCCCTCTGTACCTGGATTCCATAGGTACCGTGATCTCTGCCGCCCTGGGTGGCATACTTCCGGGTATCATCACGGGGCTTGTCACCAACGCTCTGAAGGTTATTTCCGATCCCACTTCGGTTTACTACGGTGTTCTCAACGTTTTGATAGCGGTGATCACCGCCGAATTCGTCAAGCGGTCCCTATTGAAAAAACTCAGGGGAGCCCTTTTGCTCATAGTTACCCTTGCCCTTGTGGGGGGCGGTCTGGGCTCGGTCCTCACCTGGTTTTTGTACGGCTTTGCCGGTGAGGGTATTACTATTCCCTTTGTACAAAAGCTCTATGACACCGGAGCAATGGGCATGTTCCCGGCCCAGTTGGCGGGGGATTTCCTTATCGACCTTGCGGACAAGGCCCTGACCGTGGTGGTCCTCATCACGGTGATCCACCTTATACCCGACAGCATCCGCGGCAGGTTCCAGTTTGAGGGCTGGCAACAGGCTCCCCTCACCGAAAAATCCCGGGATGACTTCAAGAATACCCGCTGCAGGTCCGTGTCCCTGCGCACAAAGATACTGCTTCTTATAACGATTTCCCTTATGGCCATCTCCATAGCTTCCGTATGGATCAGTTACGTGGTGTACATGAAGGCCTCCATCGAGCAGCACACGAAGCTGGGTAAGGGCATCGCCACCCTGACCGCCAGTGTGATCGACCCCGACAAGGTGGATGATTTCATAAACAATGGGGACAGAGCCCTGGGATACACCGGAGTAGAGCAGCTTCTTTACGACATCAGGGAGAGTTCCCCCAATATCGAATATGTTTATGTCTACAGAATCGAGGGCGACGGCTGCCGGGTGGTTTTTGACCTGGATACCGACGAACTTGCCGGGGAAGCACCCGGGACTCTGGTTCCCTTTGATGAGTCCTTTTCCGAATATCTTCCGGATCTTCTGGCGGGGCGCCGCATAGATCCCATAGTCACCGACGACACCTACGGCTGGCTCCTGACGGTGTACGAGCCCGTTTACAACCGGCACGGAGACTGTGTATGCTACGCCTGCGCCGACGTTTCCATGGAGCAGCTGAAAACGAATGCCCACAGCTTTCTGGCAAAGCAGATCTCGCTCTTCCTGGGCTTCTTTTTCCTGATACTTTCCGTGGGCGTATGGCTTGCGGAGTACAATATCATCCTGCCCCTGAACACCATGGCCGGCTCCGCCGGAGAGTTCGAGGCCGGAGCCGATTCATCATTTGAGGGAGGCTTGGCAAAGATAAAGGAGCTGGATATCAGCACCGGCGACGAGATCGAGAACCTCTACCACTCTCTCCTTTCCATGTCGGAGGACTGCGTCTGGTACATGGACGACATCAAGCACAAGACCGAAAACATGCAGAAAATGCAGAACGGTCTCATCATGGTGCTGGCAGATATGGTGGAAAGCAGGGATGCCAACACCGGACAGCATGTCCGCAAGACGGCGGCCTATACCTGGATAATCATGGACGAGCTTAGGGAGGAAGGCCTTCACACGGATATCCTCACCGACGAATACATTTACGCGGTGGTCAACTCAGCTCCTCTTCATGACATAGGAAAGATAAACGTTCCCGATGCGATCCTCAACAAGCCCGGAAAGCTTACCGACGAGGAATACGCCATAATGAAGACCCATGCCACGGCCGGCAGGGATATCATCACCAAGACCATGGAGACCCTTCCCGATTCCGGCTACCTCAAGGAGGCCCGGGACCTAGCGGCCTACCACCATGAAAAGTGGGACGGAAACGGATACCCCGAGGGCCTCAAGGGTGAAGAGATCCCTCTCTCCGCCCGGATCATGGCGGTTGCGGATGTTTTTGACGCCCTGGTGTCAAAGCGCAGTTACAAAAAGAGCTTTACCATAGAGAAGGCCTTTGATATTATACGCGAGGGCATGGGAACCCATTTCGATCCCCAGGTGGCTCAGGCTTTCCTGAACGCCGAGGAAAGGGTGAGGGACGTGGCCGAGATGTATGACATGAAAGATCAGGAGAGTTAAATGCGGTACGTTTTGAGCGACAGACAGCGCCGGAGAAACGGCGGCACAGACTATCTGGAGTTTACCCGGGGGGATTACGATACCGGAACCGGCACCCCCTGGAAAAAGGATTCCGTCTATGTATCCGCCTACGACTGGCGGGGCATCGAGGGTCTTGGGACCTTTCTGGGAAAATACATGGATTTTGATCTTTACGGCATTTCCCGCTGTGACTCTGCAGGCTGGGACGAGATAAAAAAGGCCTGCCGAAGCGCCGACTGGGAGATACTCCGGCTTGTTGCCGAGCTTGACAGCGCGGTGAGTGACTGGCTTCATGAGGACGGATGCTTTTCCGTCATAGGATTATAGGAGAAAAAATGTTTGAGAAAAAAGACATACTTGAGTTAAAAAGAAGATTTAAAAAGGACGAGTGCACCATCATGCGGCTCTGCGGCTGCTATGTGAATTCGGAGCGCACCAAAGTAACACAGTTTTCGGAGAGCTTTCTGAATCTGGAGGACGATGAGTTCTACAAATACCTGGACATAGCGAAAAAGCTGTTTTCGGGCACGGTTGGAAACAACCTTCTGGAGCTGCCCTTCCCCCTGGAATCCGAGGAGGGCGGAATGCAGCAGTTCTTCATGGGACTTCGGGAGAGTGAGCTCAAAAATGATGACCTGTGCGACAGGCTGTACGACAACATCATTGAACACTACGATCACGTAGGAAACTACCTGATACTGTTGTTCTTTGACATCTATGATGTGCCCTTAAAGACTTCGGACAACATACGCCTGGACGACTCGGAGGAGATGTTCCCCTACATCCTCTGCGCCATCTGTCCCGTGAACCTCAGCAAAGCGGGCCTGGGCTATCTTGAGAGCGACAACCGTATAGGCGCCCGTATAAGAGACTGGATAGTGGAGATGCCCGAGGTGGGCTTCATGTTCCCCACTTTTGCTCAGCGCAGCGCCGACATACACTCCCTTACCTATTACCTCAAGGATCCCAAGGACTCCCACAGGACCTTTATAGAAGAGGCTCTGGGGGCCGGGGCAAAGGCCACCGCCACCGAGCAGCGCATAAAGGTCTGCAGGGTGATCAAACAGGCCGTGGCTTCGGTTTCGGAGGACAGCGACGAGCTTCTTCTGGGCATCCAGGAAAGCCTCAGGGATCTGATCCCGGTCTCGGTTGATGAATACGGAGACGAGTCCAGAGACGACAGCGCCCTTCTCACGGATGACGTGCTCATGGAAGCCCTTATGGAAAACAATGTGCCGGGAAGTCTTTGCGACGAAATAAAGGACAATATTGAAAAGGCCTTTAAGGACGAGGAAACACCAGCCATAAGTGCTGTCATCGACGAGAAAAAGCTTAAGGCCGTTGAAAGGGAAAGACAGGTTGAGGAGCTCTCTGACCAGAAGAACGAACTGGAGCAGGAGCTGGTAAACAAGACTTTTGAGGCCGTTGCAAAGGCCGACGCCCCGCTTGATACGGAGTCGGGCTTTTCACAGGCCTACGATGTGATACTGAGGGTAAAACCCCAGAAGGTGCCTCAGATCAAGGCACAGATGGTGGACGGAAGACGCTGCGTAGTGATCCCCGTCACCGAAGATGAGTATATAAATCTAAACGGAGTCAACACCAGACTCTGATCAGATACCGCTCAGGGGTATGCTGACCTTTTTTCCACCGGTCAGCTTATCCCTGAGTGCGACCGCATCTCCTTTACCGTAGATATACCCCTGATCGTATTCATTGTGATACTGTATGGAGTACACAGACATATCCTGGTCGGTATCTTTATCCGCAGGGAAGGGCTTCCCCTTTAGATCCGTGGGATTTAAATTCCCGTCCCAGTTATCCACATAACCCGCAAGTACATAGGTGTTGGTTCCGGCATCAAATTCATAGATATTGTAGGAGTCACTTTCACCGGACAGTCTTTTACTCTTCTCCCAGGGAACTATGGCAATTCCGTTCTCGTAAAAATCAATGCCGGAAACTTCCTTCAGCTGGCAGACAAAGGATCTGCTGTCGGGCAGGTACTCGTAAACCGCCTCGAAGGAATCATCAGGCGAATCGCTGTCATCCCCGGAACCGAGATTTGCGGAACCCGGGAAAAAGATCACAAGCTCCTTTACCCCAGTCCATATCCACATCGGCTATACCGTAGTCTGTATCCTCTATATCGCCCTCACCCTTGAAGACCGCCTTGCTCTTATCCGGTAGGATCATTTTGTCCCGCAGGTCGCTGAGGGCATTATCATACTCGTCGGGGTAGCTTACTGCCTCGGGAACTTCCTCTTCCTCTTCTGTCTCTTCGGGCTGGGCCTCCAAGGCCTCCTGCGCCGCCGCCTTTTCTTCCTCTTCACGGGCAGCATTTTCGGCTTCCAGGCGCTTATCTTCCTCGATCTGCCGGGCCTGGGAAAGACCGCCCACGTTCCCCTGGGTGCGCTCCTCTCTCACCTCTTCGGGGATCCTGGCGCCTTCGGCACCGGCTTTTGAGCAGCCCGAAACAAGGGCCGTGGCTGTCAGCACACCGGCCAATATAACACCTCTTCGGAATATGTATTCTGTTGTGTTATTCGTTTTGTGTCTCATTTTACTTCTGTGGAATAACGTTTTCTATGTACACGGTGTCTTCTTCGACGCGAAACTTTACCTGATACCTGCCGTAGCTCATGCCGAAGCTGCTCTTCTCTTCCTTTCTGTAGGCCGGCCTTGTGTCAAAGGAAATGGCCTCCTCCAGCTCCATGCGCTCCTCCCGGCTCAGGGAAGACGGGCACTCTGCCTCCCATACCACCTGAAGGGAAGGCGGGGCCTGAAGGGCGCAGGCTGCGTCCTCGTAGCTGTCCGCATAGGGAAGGTAGGGCTTTATATCATACACCGGGGTGCCGCTTCTTATGTCCGCTCCGGCCACTCTCAGCACCGGTCCTCTGTCGGCGGTGTAATCCACCCCCAGCAGCTTTACAGCCGTCAGCCCTATGGGATTTGGCCTGTTGGGGGAACGGGTGGCAAAAACCCCCACCCTTTTATTGCCGCCGAATCTGGGCGGCCTTACGGTGGGCGAAAATTCACTGTTGCCGGTCTTTTCGAACTCCCAGATGATCCACAGATATCCGTACTCCTCGATGCCTCTGAAGGCCTCGGGCACACGGTAGGGCTCCTCCATCACGATCTCACTCACGAGATGGGGAGCAAGCTGGCTCTGTCTGGGCAGCCCGAATTTCTCGGGAAAATTGTTGTATACATGAGCTATGGGTTTCATCCCCATATTATATCACGTATCTGCCGGATGTGTTTATTTTGGTTTATGTTTTTTACGGATCGGATAGAAGTTCATAAACAGAGAAAGAGCCCACACACAAGGTGCAGGCCCCCTCTCCATCTAAAGAACTCAGTTCCGAGTTCATTATATACCACTTTTTTTGAAAATGGAAGAGTTTTTGCTACGCATGTTTTGCTACGCAATGAGATAAACTATCAATGCGGCCATCCATGCGATAAAGCACTGCCACAGCACAACAAACAGGGCCCATTTTTTCCCGAGCTCTCTCTGGATGGATGCGATAGCGGCAACACAGGGCGTGTAGAGCAATGAAAACACCAGAAGGGATGCCGCCGAAGCCGTGGTCATAAACGTGGTGACATCCTTTCCGTAAAGGACCTCCAGGGTTGAAACCACGCTCTCCTTTGCCATGAATCCGCTGATCAGGGCGGTACAGATCCTCCAGTCTCCCAGTCCGACAGGGCTCATCAGCGGTGCAATGGCCCCGGCAATGAGGGCGAGGATACTTTCCTGCTGGTCGGCCACAAGCTTGAAATGGATGTCAAAGCTCTGGAGCAGCCAGATGACGATGGTGGCGATAAAGATCACTGTAAACGCTCTCTGCAGGAAATCCTTTGCCTTTTCCCACAGAAGCTGGATGACGTTCTTTGCACCAGGCATGCGGTAATTGGGCAGCTCCATGATAAAGGGAACCGCCTCTCCTTTAAACAGCGTGCCCTTAAACAGAAGAGCAGCCAAAACGGACAGGATGATACCCAACAGGTAAAGCCCCACAAGGATAAGGGCCTTGTATCTTGAGAAAAATGCATCCACAAAAAAGGCGTATATGGGCATCTTTGCGGTACAGCTCATAAAGGGGGTGAGCAGGATCGTCATCTTGCGATCCCGTTCGCTGGGCAGGGTGCGGGTGGACATGACGGCGGGCACCGTACATCCAAAGCCGATGAGCATGGGCACTATGCTTCTTCCGGAAAGTCCGATCTTTCGCAGCAGCTTATCCATGAAGAAGGCCACTCTGGCGATGTATCCCGAATCCTCCAGCATGGAGAGGAAGAAAAACAGGGTCACGATAATGGGCAGGAAGCTCAGCACGCCTCCCACACCGGCAAACACTCCGTCAATGATCAGACCGTGGAGAACCTCGTTTACCCCCACCGAGGCAAAAGCCTTATCAGCCGCATCCGTCAGGGCTTTAATGCCCTCTTCCAGCCATCCCTGCATGGTACCGCCGATGACGTCGAAGGTCAGCCAGGATACCAGGAACATTATGAGGATAAAAAAGGGGATCGCCGTCCACTTGCCGGTAAGGATCCGGTCTATCTTTTCACTTCTTATGCTCTCTTTGCTCTTTTCGGGCTTGCTGACAAAGGCGGAGCAGATCTTTGTGATAAAGGAATATCGCATATCCGCGATGGCGGCACTGCGGTCCAGCTTTCTCTCCTTTTCCATCTGGATGACGATGTGTTCTATGGTCTCTTTTTCGTTGTCATCCAGCAGAAGCTTATCCAGTACAAGCTTATCGCCCTCGATCACCTTGCTCGTGGCAAACCTGAGGGGAACCCCCGCATCCCTGGCGTGATCCTCTATCAGATGCATAACGGCATGAAGGCCCCTGTGGACCGCTCCGTTATGGTCGTTCTCGTCGCAGAAATCCTTTCTTAAGGGCTTCTCCTGGTAGCGGGCCACATGAAGGGCATGCTCTATTAGCTCGTGGATACCCTGATCCTTTGCGGCGGAAATGGGAACCACGGGAACCCCCAGAGCGGCTTCCATTTCGTTTATATCCACGGTTCCTCCGTTTGCCGTGATCTCATCCATCATGTTCAGGGCAACCACCATGGGAACGTTCATTTCCAGCAGCTGCATGGTGAGATACAGGTTTCTCTGGATGTTTGTGGCATCCACTATATTGATGATAGCCTTCGGTTTTTCGTTCATGACGAAATCCCTGGAGACGATCTCTTCACTGCTGTAGGGGGACATGGAATAGATCCCCGGAAGATCCGTCACCAGGGTTCCCGGGTACCCCTTTATCTCCCCGTCTTTGCGGTCCACGGTGACTCCGGGGAAATTACCCACATGCCGGTTCGCGCCGGTAAGCTGGTTGAAAAGGGTGGTCTTTCCGCTGTTCTGGTTGCCTACCAGGGCAAAGGTAAGGACTGTCCCCTCAGGCAGAGGCTTTCCGCTTCCCTTCGGATGGAATCTGCCGCCCTCTCCCAGACCGGGATGTTCGGATTTACCGCGTTTTGCCCTCTCCTGCTTTGTTTCGGGCGCCCTTTGCACCGGTGTAACCTCGATCCTGCCGGCATCCGCAAGCCGGAGAGTAAGCTGGTAGCCGTGTATCATCAGCTCCATGGGATCCCCGAGGGGGGCCAGTTTGGTGACCGTGACCTCGACGCCGGGAATAACCCCCATATCAAGAAAATGCTGGCGGAGAGCTCCCTCTCCCCCAACCTTCGTGATAACGCAGCTGTCTCCGATCTTTACTTCGTTAAGTGTCATTTTATCCTCCCTATGGTCAGGTCCTGCTTATGATCCGGGAAACAACCTCTTGATCACCGGGGACATCCTTTCCGTTATGATGGCAGAAACAATGCCTATCACAAGACCGCAGACAATTCCCGCGATCCACAGGACGGGCAGATATGCGGTAATATACAGGGTATTTACCGAAAAAGCGGCGGCTATGAGCTGGCCGGTATTATGGCTCACTCCACCGGCCACGCTGACTCCGCGCATGCCGAAGGCGCCGGTCCTTTTCAGGAATATCATCACTATAAGGGACAGTATCCCCCCTGAGAGGGAAAAAATCAAGGCTCCCATGCCCGAAAACAGCAGCGCACTTACCACTATCCTGACCAGATTTATGAACACCGCCCCTTTTTCCCCAAGAGTATAGAGGGCCACAAGAACCACCAGGTTCGAAAGTCCCAGCTTCATTCCGGGCACGGCAAAAAACACCGGCACCAGGGATTCCACATATCCCAGTATCAGAGCCAGGGCCGTGAGCATTCCGTATGCGGCTGTGAGACGGCTTTTACTCAAATTCTCTCCTATCTTGTAACGGTATCCACTCCGCCTGCGTCACCGTGGTCGCCGGTGATCCTGATCTCCACCCTGTTGGGCAGACAGATGGCCGACTGGCCGCTCCTGCTCAGCCTGCCGGTCTTTACGCAGAGCTTATCCGGGCAGGTGGCACTGTCAACCCTGGCGGTTCCGCTTTCAATAACAAGCGTATTTTCTCCATTAACGCCTTTTATTTCATAACGCCCATCTTTTTCGAGAGGATAAACGGCCTCAACCCTGCCGTCCACCCTAACCTCCACAGTCCTGCCACGGGGAGCGGCCGCAAAGAAAAACGCCGCCAGCACAAATCCGACGGCCAGAAGGGCTGCAGTCAGTATGAGGTCATTTTTATTCTGCTTCTTCATTGAACTCTCTTTCGGCCTCATCTATCATATCCGAATAGCCCGTCAGAGCCGCAAAAGGAGCAAACTGCCCCGCTCTGTCCCTCATGGATATGGGCGGACGGTCCTTAAGGGCCGGTCTTTCGGCATTTATTATGTCGTCATATCTGTGGGGGTCGTTCTGATCCCTGCTGATGTTTATCATGATCTGTGGCCTCCCACCTGCCGGTTGCGGTCCATGGCTGTGGCGCCCTCCTGAAGGTTCATACCCCGAAGCAGGGCGTTCTTTCCATACTTGTCCTTTATTTCCAGGATGGCCTTCTGGAGCCTCTTTTCCTTTTCCCTGTCCACCCGTTCCTTATCCCTGGCTTCGTAGTCGGTGAAAAGCTCCAGCTGTTCGTAGGTCTCCTCCGTTTTTTCGGCCTCCTCGCCCCTGACATGGCCGGCCACCACATAGATCTTTCGGACCGTCAGCAGATGATTTACTATACTGTCGTAAAGCTCCGCCGTCTTTTTTATAATAAGCTCGGAGGAGGAAGTGAAGGAGCCGAGATTTATCGTGCCGTGGGCGTGTTTAGGCACTGTCCTGCCGTAGTGATCCGTGGAAAAATCACCTTCATACTCCCGTAGCACCTCGGATCTCTTCAGATTTTCGGTATCGTAAACCACCGTTAACACAATCTGATCCGCCACTAATCTCTTCCCTACCATCTCAAGAACAAGATTGTCAGCCATCTCCCGGACGATGATCCCGGCTTCTTCGGCGCTGTAGGGCCGGCTCAGGACCTGACCGTGGCTCAGGCTGCAGTTTTCGGGCCTGTAATCCTTTATATCACTGATCCTGCAGGGCTCGTATCCCCAGGCATGATCTATCAGTAATCGGGCGTTCACCCCGAAGAGTTTATACAAAAGTGCCGGGTTGAACAGGTCGTACTCGCCTCCGAGAGAGCATCTTGCCACATCCCCCATGGTGTACATCCCGTGCTTGGCCAGCTTTTTTGCGGTTCCCGGACCGACTCTCCAGAAATCCGTGATGGGCCTGTGGGTCCAGAGCTTTTTTCTGTAGCTCATCTCATCCAGCTCGGCTATCCTCACACCGTCCTCATCGGCCTTCATGTGCTTTGCCTCTATGTCCATTGCGATCTTGCAGAGGTACATATTGGTGCCGATGCCTGCGGTGGCGGTAATGCCGGTTTCTTTCAGCACCCGTCTCACCATGGTGAGGGCCAGCTGCCTGCCTGTCATCTTGTAGGTCTTCAGGTAATCCGTCACGTCCATAAAGACCTCGTCCACCGAGTAGACATGCATATCCTCGGGAGCAACGTACTCCTGGTAGAGCTTAAATATCTTTGCGCTGTAGCGCATGTACAACTCCATACGGGGCAGGGCAATGATATATTCGGGCTTTTCCTTAAGCCCCGCAATGACGGACTTTACCTCAAAGAGCCTGGCTCTGCCGGGGATGCCGTAGGCCTTCAGGGCAGGGGATACCGCCAGACAGATGGTCTTGTCCGTTCTCGACTCATCTGCCACCACAAGACAGGTGGTGAGGGGATCGAGGCCCCGCTCCACACACTCCACCGAGGCGTAAAATGATTTGAGATCTATTGCAATGTAGGTTCGCTGCTTGGTCATTATAAAATACAGGTAAAGGTTACCGTCCCCGAATTCCATGCGGCATTTATGCTGCCCTTTTGCCGCCTTACAATGCTCTCGGCTATGGACAGGCCCACGCCGTATCCGCCCTGTTCCACGTTGTGGGATTCGTCGGCTCTGTAGAATCTGTCAAAAAAGCGCTCGCAGTCAAGGTTCTCACCGTCTTTGAAGGTGTTGGCGACAACAAGCCTGGCACCTATGGCCTTCCTGGAAAGAGTCACCTTTACCTCTCCACCATCGTCGCAGTATTTTATGGCATTGTCCACCAAAAGGGCCGCCAGCTGGCGCATCTGGCCCTCATGGGCTTTGATCTTTACTCCGGGGGCGATCTCCGATGTGAACTTCTTTTCTTCCTGACTGGCTATTGCGGAAAAGTTTTCCACCGTTTCATTGACCACCGCAGTCAGGTCCACTGTTTTCTTTCCTTCCTTGCCGTCCTGCTCCTGGGCCCGGGTTATGGTCACAAGGTTCTTGATAAGTCCGTCCATCCTCTCTATCTGCTTCATAATGGAGGCGGACCACTCGCTCTCACCGTTTTTCATCTCCAGGATCTCGGTATTTGCCCGGATAACCGCAAGGGGAGTTTTCAGCTCATGGCTGATATTTGTCAGGAACTGTTTCTGGAGCTCGGCATTCCTCACTTCGTTTTTGACCACACGGCCCGCCAGCAGATTTACCAGCACAAAGGAGATTATCATGCCCAGAGCCACCATGTACATGGCAAAATACAGGAGTCTGTCGTTTACCCTGATCTCGTTTGCGGATTCAAGGAAGACCACTATGACAGACTTGTCAGCTCTTTTTCTTATCTTGTAATAATAGTTGCCATGCTTTCCGAACTTGGCTGTGCGGCTCTTTACTTCCCTGGCATAATCAACGGCCTCTTCCTCGTTCACCGCGGCAATGTAACCGGTTTTTACATCTCTGACACTGTCGTCACCATTGAAGATCACCGCAAAATACCTGGTATCAAAGAGGAACTCGGGGGATTCGTACCCCCTGCTGATGCGGAAAATATTCTCCATAGCCGGCTTGCCATCATCACCCTCATCGCTTTCTATAACGGTGGAGATGGCCACCGGAAGGTCGCCGTCATTTTCTATGATGTAATCCAGCACCATACTGATCTCGCGACGGGACACCGCAAGGTTGACCAGAAAGATAAGGATGCCCACAAAGATCATCACCACTATGAAGGATGCCATTGCGAGCAGGATAAACCGGTTTTTCATTTTTTTGATGGCACGTTCGGTCATGTCAGCCTCCCTTCCTCAGGATCTCACAAGTCTGTAGGTCCCGCCTTTTTGGCCGGTAATGGTAGTCTTTGATGCCACGGATCCCAGCTTGTTTCTGAGGTAGCTTATGTACAGCCACAGTGTGTCCTCTCCGGCCTCCGGCTCCTCGGGCCACACCTGCTTCAGCAGGGAAGCGGCGTCAAGCTCTGAACCGCTGTTTAATATAAGCTTTTCCATCAGTTCATATTCCTTCATGGAAAGCCGGACCGTGTTTTCACAGCGCAGCTCAAGGCTTTCCGCCTCCAGGGTTATATCTTCAAAGCTGAGATTTTTCGGCCCACGGTCGTCGCCCCTTCTGCCCAGAGCCCTGACCCTGGCCAGCAGTTCCTTCATTGCAAAGGGCTTTGTGAGATAGTCATCGGCTCCGGAATCAAGTCCCAGAACCCTGTCTTCAACCTCCGCTTTTGCGGTGAGCAGAAGTACCGGCGTGCGGATACTGTTGTCACGAAGCTGCGTCAGGACCTCGATACCGTTGAGTTTTGGCATCATTATATCAAGGATGATAACGTCGTAGCCTTCGGAGAGTATCCTCTCCATTGCCTGTTCTCCGTCGAAAACCGCGTCAACATGATGCTCCTCCATCTCAAGGACGGTCTTTATGGCATTGTTCAGGTCTTTTGTATCTTCTGCAAGCAAAAGCTTCATGACAGGCTCTCTCCCAATATCATATCTCTGATGGTCTGCATGGAGACATCCGTGGATGCCAGCTCGTCAGCGCATCTTTTCAGCTCTTTCACGATAAGTTCCGTATTCCCCTGAACATCCTTCTTGTATTTCAGATGATGCTCGAGGGCAGCCCAGGTGTCCATGGAAATGGTACGAAGCTGGACCTCGGCATAGTAGCCCTCCAGCCCCAGACTGTTGTCCTCACAGTAGAGGATAAGGTGCAGGCTGCGATAACCGTTGGGCTTTGCATGCCTGATGTAGTCCTTTTCATCGCGGGATATGATGCCTTCGGTCGACAGAAGATGATCCCTGATGGCGTATACATCACTTATAAAAGGACACACAACCCTGATACCCACGGCATCGTGTATCCTTTCCAATGCGGAATGATGGTCCTCGATGTAGCCCTTTCTGCGGCATTTTTCACGCATGCTCTCATCGCTTTTTATGCGGCAGAGGCAATGCTCCACCGGATCCATACCGGTTTCCTTCTTTTTCTCTTCCCTGTAGTCCTCTATCAGCTTCATCAGCCTTTGGGAAAAGGACTCAAGTCGCTCCCGGTGCTCTCCGTATATGCTCATACTCTGATCTGATCTCCCATCTTTACCGAATATATCACTCTTTCCTTTACAGGAACTCCCGTGATCTGCTCTATAGCCATGGCATAGTACCTAAGCTGGGTGGAATAAAGATCGGCAAGCTCTTCCATGGCTTTGACGTTGTCCGTCTTGTAATCAACTATAACATATTCTCCCTCTTCCATAAACAGGGCATCTATTATACCCTGCACCAGAATCTCCTCTTCGGCGGGAAAAGCGCTGTTTACCCTGTCAGCCGGGATAAGAACGCAGAAGGGCTGCTCCCGCTTCAAACTGCCGGATAAAGCCGCCGCCTTCATACGCCTTCCTATATCGCTTTGGATAAATCTGTAAAAATCACGGCTTTTAAGCACGTCAGCCTGGCTTTGATCCAGAAATCCTGTCTGTGCA
>JAFYEL010000021.1 GCA_017544285.1 Lachnospiraceae bacterium
ATAAAAACGGATGGATCGATGAAAATGATGAAGTCTTTAAACGCCTTAGGGTCTGGACCCTGGACGAAAATGGAGAGCAGGTGCTTCTTGACCTGAAAGGGGCAGATGTGGGGGCTGTTTTTCTCGGGCATGCAGATACGGAGTTTTCGTTGAGAGATCCCGGTGATGAACTCGCCGGTATGATGCGTAGCAGCGGGATCTTTCTTCATGAAAGTACCGGCGCTGCCGGGATAGTAAGCCATGTGGATCTGGCCCATTGATGAAGCAGAACACTACGTTGTTTTTGATTTTGACACAAAACCTCTTACGGTGTATAATACTGCTTGCTTAAAGGAGGCGGTATGAAGATAAAAATCAAATACTTCACGGAGGGGCTCGAACCCCTGCGGTACATAGACGGAAAATCCGACTGGATAGATCTAAGGAGTGCCGAGGACATCACCATGAAGGCGGGAGAGTTCAGGCTCATTCCACTGGGGATCGGAATGGCACTTCCGAAGGGCTACGAGGCCCATGTGGTTCCCAGAAGCTCGACCTTCAAAAACTTCGGAATAATCCAGACCAACCACTGCGGGGTAATAGACGAATCCTACTGCGGTGACAACGATCAGTGGTTTTTCCCGGCATACGCAATGCGGGATACCGAGATAAAAAAGAACGACAGGATATGCCAGTTCAGGATAATGGAGCATCAGCCGGCATTCGAGTTCGAAGAGGTTGAAGCTCTTGGAGACGTTGACAGAGGGGGTCACGGCTCCACCGGAAAGAATTAAAAAACCAAAATAAAAGAGGGGGATCGGAAGCTGCGAAAGCGGCGTCCGGTCTCTTGTTATGTTGGAAAGAGGAAAGGAAAATGATCAGAGCAAACAGTCTTACTAAAAGGTACGGCAGACACCTGGCCGTGGACGACCTGAGCTTTACTGTGAGGGAAAACAGGGTGTACGGACTGCTGGGCGTAAACGGCGCCGGCAAATCCACAACCATGAACATCATAACCGGATACCTTGCCCCCAGCGCAGGCAGCGTTGAGATCGACGACATCGACATGCTTGAAAAGCCTGAGAAGGCAAAGGCTAAGATGGGATACCTTCCGGAGATCCCGCCCCTTTATCCGGACATGACCGTAAGGGAATACCTTTGCTTTGCGGCGGGCCTTAAGAAGGTGAAGGACCGCAATGCGGAGGCTTCCAGAGTAATAGCCATTACGGGTATAGCGGATGTTGAGAACAGACTGATAAAGAACC
The DNA here is from genome assembly GCA_017544285.1 of Lachnospiraceae bacterium. GTDB lineage: Bacteria > Bacillota > Clostridia > Lachnospirales > Lachnospiraceae > UBA1753. Next base: position 1,245 of record JAFYEL010000021.1, read on the forward strand.
TTTCCAAGGGATACAAGCAGAGAGTGGGACTGGCTCAGGCCCTTATTTCCGACCCCGAGATAATCATACTGGACGAGCCCACGGTAGGCCTTGATCCCAAGCAGATAATCGAGGTGAGGGAACTGATCCGGGAACTGGGAAAGAGTCACACCGTGATCCTCTCATCCCATATTCTCTCGGAGGTCCAAGCGGTCTGCGATGAGATACTCATCATATCCAAGGGACGTCTGGTTGCCGACGGAACTCCGGAGGAACTGGAGACAATGATCGGCGGAAAGAACGTGCTCAGCCTTTGCGTAAAGGGGACAAGCGAGAAGCTTAAAACCATTTTCGAAAAGATGGAGCTTACATATGAGATAGATACCGCAAAGAGCGAAGAGGGCTGCACAGGAGCAAAGATCACTCTTACCGAGGATGAGGACATAAGAGAAAAGCTTTTCTACGCCCTTGCCGATGGAAAGCTTCCTCTGATGGAGCTTTCGGTAAACAAGGTAAGCCTTGAGGAAGTCTTCATAGAGCTGACGGAGAATGAAAACCTTCAGGCAGCAAACGCTGACACCGGAGCCGATGGTGAAGCACCTTCCGAAGGACAGGAAAACACGTCTGCAGATAACATAGCCGACAACAAGCCGGAAGAAGATAAAGACTCATCCGATGAGAAGGGAGGTGAGAGATAATGCCCGCAGTATTTAAAAGAGAACTTAAAAGCTACTTCAATACCGTCACCGGCGAACTTTTTGTGGCCGTCAACCTTTTCTTTCTGGGCATTTATTTTACCGCCTACCATCTGAACATGGGCTCATCCCATGTATCATACACGGTACAGTCGGTACTGCTTGTGTTCATGATAGTGACTCCGGTACTCACCATGAGATCCATGGCGGAGGAGCGCAGGCAGAGAACGGACCAGCTCCTGTTCACCGCACCGGTTTCCGCCGGAAAGATAATCCTGGGAAAGTATATGGGAATGGTTGGAGTATTCCTTGTTCCCGTTCTGGTGCTCTGTCTTTATCCCGTTATCCTGGGCCGCTTCGGACATGTGCCCATGGCTGAGTCCTACGTGGCTATACTGGGGTATTTCCTCTTCGGCTGCGCCTGCATATCCATCGGACTTTTCATTTCATCCATGACTGAGAACCTGATAATCGCCTCGGTGGGAACCTTCGGCATTCTCTTCCTCAGCTATCTGATGTCGGGTATAAGGAGCCTGATCTCCGAGAGCGGAAACACCCTGACGGAGGTGCTGAAGGCCTTTGACATCGCCTCTCCCTTAAACGGGCTGATGCAGGGCAGGCTTGAGATACTGTCTCTGATCTACTATATCTCCGTGGTGTTCCTGATGCTCTTTTTCACCCATCAGAACGTGAACCGCAGAAGGTATGAGTTCAATAAAACAACGGCTAAGCTTTCCATATTTTCCTGGGCTGGCACCATCATCGTGACCGCCGTGGTGGTGGGGCTTAACATCGGCGCCACATTTTTGCCCGATGAGTACAAGAGCTTCGACGTGACCGAGGAAAAGCTCTACGAGATCACCGACACCACAAAGGATTACCTGGGAAGCCTTACTGAGGACGTGACCATAAACGTGCTGGGAAACAAGGAGGGCTACGACGATACCATCGCCAAGATCCTGGACCGTTACGCCACATATCCCAAGGTAAAGGTTGAGTA
>JAFYEL010000022.1 GCA_017544285.1 Lachnospiraceae bacterium
AGTTGAACACTCCGTTGTCATCCCAGCCGTGCTCGTCATCTCCGATGAGAAGTCTCTTGGGATCGGTGGAAAGAGTGGTCTTACCTGTTCCGGAAAGTCCGAAGAAGATTGCTGTGTTCTTGCCTTCCATATCTGTGTTTGCAGAGCAGTGCATAGCAGCGATGCCCTTCAGCGGCAGATAATAGTTCATCATGGAGAAGATACCCTTCTTCATCTCGCCGCCGTACCAGGTGTTGATGATGACCTGCTCGCGTGAGGTGATGTTGAAGACAACAGCAGTCTCTGAGTTCAGACCCAGCTCCTTGTAGTTCTCGACCTTTGCCTTTGATGCGTTGTATACTACGAAATCAGGCTCATAGCTTGCGAGCTCTTCCTCGGTAGGCTGTATAAACATGTTCTTGATAAAATGAGCCTGCCATGCGACCTCTACTATGAAGCGGACAGCCATGCGCGTATCCTTGTTTGCTCCGCAGAAAGCGTCTACCACATAGAGGTTCTTGTTTGAGAGCTCCTCGATAGCAAGCTTCTTCAGAGCCTCCCATGTCTCCTGTGATGCTACATGGTTGTCGTTCGGATACTCATCCGATGTCCACCATACTGTGTCCTTGGAGTTCTCATCCATAACGATGAACTTATCTTTGGGAGAACGTCCGGTATAAATACCAGTCATGACGTTTACTGCACCAAGCTCGGTGTCCACACCCTTGTCATATCCGGTCAGAGACGGGTCTGTCTCATCCTTATACAAATCCTCGTATGACGGATTGTGATAAATCTCCTTTGTGCCGGTAATACCGTACTTACTCAAATCTACTGTTGCCATTCTTTCCTCCATTCCGAGCCGCGGCAGCGCTCTATTTTATTATTTCGGGAAACACCGTAAAAGCGTATCCTCAGATATACCGATGATCGTTCACTCACGGGTCACCGGTAAAAAACCGAAATTCAAACCATATTATAGCCTAAGAGCCCCTATTTGTCAACTGTTTTCTTATATAAATGGGGGCTCCTCCCTGCCTCAAAAAAAGAGCCACCGACAACGCATCTTCGATAGCTCTCTGCATATTCTGTCAACTGCACAGGGACTTCTTAGGGAAGTTGCCCGTGCCCTCTATCTCCTCGGAATCCCTGTTCATCGGGATATCGGTCTCCACAAACTGCTGTCCGTATATATCGGTAAGCCGGAAAGTAAACGGTCCCTCGCTATCCAACCCGTCCTTTGCGGTAAAGTAGTTGTAGCTCTCCCTGTACATCTCGACAAACTCTCCGTCCGCATCCAGGTACTCCAGCTTCATCACCGGATAAGTATTGTTCCGAACCTGAACCGACGCCCAGTACTTCGAGCTTGACGGTTTCCATAAAAATCTCACCGGCTGATCTGTCGTGAGCGCGATCACTCTCCAGGTGATTGCCATCCGTCCGGTCTCAAGCGGCTCTATAGTCTTGAACGCCTCCCGGCTGAGATCGATGTCACCCTTTTTTCCTGCAGGGAGCAGATCGGTGACGAGAACATTTATCACATCTCCGTCCTTGTCTGTTATCTCTAAAAATGCGCCGGCCAGGCCGTTCATATAATCCTCGGTGTTTAAGGCAGCGGTAAGATAGTGCGCCCCGAAGTCATCCAGATTGGCCGAACCGGTCGTATCGCCCAGATCATAAAATGTCGCCTCCCCGGTGTGTATGTTGTCGGGTGCGTACTCTGTGGCGAGATCCACCTCCGGAGCTTTTTTGACGGTGACCTTCAGCTTTATCTCTTTCTTCAGCTTTCCCTTTTTGTTGTATCCGCCCACGGTGACAGTGACTTTGCCTTTTTTGATGGCGATCAACCTTATCACCTCACTGTTTGCCGCAGTGGCAACTTTCCGCACATCCGAAGACTCAGCCTTGATGGTCGGATAGGTGCATTTTTTGACATCAACCACATATACCTGCCCGGCCTGCAT
>JAFYEL010000023.1 GCA_017544285.1 Lachnospiraceae bacterium
CTATTCCGAGATAAGGGATCTTCCCGAGGACCTTAAGGAGGGCATAGGCAGGCTTCGCACCAGCTCGATAGTGGTGGATTATTATCCCGAAAACCTTGACACAAAGGCCCAGTGGATATACTATCCCGATGATGCCCTCTGCTATCACCGCATACTTGTGAGGCATAATTTCTGTCCCGGCTCAAAGGGCTACTGGACAGAGACCAACGCTTCCAGACTGGGGCTCAGAAAGCGGGAGCCCTCATACAGCTGCTTAAACGAATACGCTTATCCTTTAAATACCATAGGAAAGCCTGAATTCATGGCAAAGCTTCTGAATTATCTCAAGGGCCGGGGCGTGATCGGTCTGGGCAGATGGGGAGAGCACAGCCATTACAATTCGGATCTGGTGGTAGAGCTCGGCATGAAGCTTGCGGATGAACTCGAATAGGAGACAAAATTGAAAGTACTGGTAACCGGCGGGACCGGCATGGTCGGATCCCATTTTATGAACAGCTATAAAAACGAAGGGGCAGAGGTATACGGCATTGCCCGAAACAGCGCATCCAGCAGGATGGCAGCGGTACAGGATCAATCCATCATCAGGTGCGATATTCTGGAAAGAGACCGTCTGATGCAGATCTTCATGGATATCCGTCCCGAGGTCGTGATCCACATGGCGGCACAGGCCTTTAACGGAGATTCCTGGAACAGCGAATACGTGACCCACAGCACCAACTATCAGGGTACGCTGAACGTGCTTTACTGCGCCAGGGCCCTGAGGGACAGCGGCGTTGATGTAAAGGTTCTTCTGGCCTGCTCTTCCGCAGAGTACGGAAACATCACCCCCGAGGACTGCCCCCTGGTTGAGGACAGGCTTCTGACTCCCTGGACTCCCTACGGAGTGTCAAAGGCCGGAGTCGAGATGCTGGGCAGACAGTATCAGCTCAATTTCAACATGAACATCTTTTTACCCAGGATGTTCATCCATGTGGGAACCGGACATCCTCCGGCAACCGCAATACAGAACTTTGCAAGACAGCTGGCGCTCATCAAAAAAGGCATACTGAAGCCCGAGATCCACGTGGGCAATCTCACCAGCGCCAGGGATTTCATAGATGTGAGGGACGGAGTTGCGGCCATGAGGCTGCTGCTTGAAAAAGGAAATCCCGGAGAGCCCGTAAACATCTGTAACAATAAGGCATATAAGATCAGCGAGATCCTGGACATGCTGGTTGAAATATCGGGCACAAACGCAGAGGTCATTTCCGACCCCGCCCTTTTCAGGGTTGCGGACGAGCCCCTTCTTCTGGGAGACAATTCAAAGATCGTGGCAATGGGCTATGAGCGCAGGTACACCATGTATCAGACCCTGGAGGATGTTTTCGCCGACTGGATGGAGCGCTGCTGACGCTTATTTATTCTTTTCTTTTTGAGGTTTATAGATGAAATTAAATACCGAGTTTAAAAACGTTACACTGCTTTTACCCGCTATGGACGAAACCTACTCACTCACCCAGACTGTGGATACCATAGTCGAGACCTGTGACTGTGAGGACATAGCGGAGTTTATCCTGCTTCTTTGTGAGCGAACCACGGAAGAGTCCAGAAAAACCGCCGAGGAGCTCGTCAGAAAATACTCCGACAACTACAGGATCTATATTCATGATCAGACCCTCCCCTTTGTGGGAGGAGCAATGCGTGAGGGCTTTATTCTTGCGAAGGGCTCCCATGTTGTTCTGATGTCTTCGGATCTTGAGACTGACCCCAATGTCATACAGGAATTCATAAGACTTGCGAAGGAACACCCGGATCATATCATCACCGCCAGCAGATGGCGCAGGGGCGGCGGCTTCGCAGGCTACAACAAGATAAAACTGGTTTGTAACCTCATATTCGAGAGGCTCATCGCCATGTTCTATTTTGTGGATCTTTCGGATATCACCTATGCCTTCAGGATCTTTCCCGCGTCTCTCATGAAGAGGATCAAATGGACAGAGCTTAAGCACCCCCTGTTCCTTGAGACTGCCTTAAAGCCCATCAGGCTCGGGGTTAAGTTTATAGAGATCCCCGCTCACTGGTCCGCAAGGACGGAGGGTCAGTCACAGAACACATTCTTTGAGAATTTCAATTACTTCAAGACCGCATGGCACAACAGGTTTTTGAAGAGGGAAGATATATTGAGGAAGCGTAAGGATGGCTAGGATTTCGGAAGATCTTGATAAAAAAAGAATAGTCGCCCTTGTGATCTTTGCCCTTGTGATAACCGTACTGGCATGGCAGAGCGACGACGCTTACCATGGCTACGTTATGGCTAAACACCTGGTGGAGGGAGACGGTTTTGTATACAACATCGGCCAGAGGGCTTCCGCTACCACCGGGCCTATTTACACACTTCTGATCGCCCTGGCCTATGCCATAACCCACGAGATGTTCTTTACCTCCATCTTTGTGAACGTGGCCTTTTCCACCGCGGCAGCGGGCATTGTGTTTTTCGGCTTCTGCAAGACCAAGGAGCAGCTCATGGTGGCCCTGGCCGCTCTTACGGGCTGCGCTTCCTTTGTGAGCTACACCACCTCGGGGCTTGAGAACTGCCTGCTTTTCTTTTTGTCGGCACTCTTTTTAAAGATATATTTTTCGCATGAGCGCTTCGACAGCAGACAGATGCTGGGACTGGCCCTGGTATTTGCATTCCTTGCCACCGCCAGGATGGATGCGGTGCTGTTTTTTATACCGGCCATAGTGTATGTGTATTTGATGAAGCGCAGGGATGTCAGCTTCCCCGGGGCCTGTCTTTTGACCCTGCTGGGACTTTTGCCATTTATCCTCTGGGAGCTGTTCTCCGTGTTTTACTACGGATTCTGGGTGCCGAACACAGCCTTTGTAAAGCTTGGCACCGACATCGGAGCCATTGATTATATCAAAAAGGGTATCTGGTATATCTATTACACGGTGATAAACGATCCCGCCGTGTGTGTGATCCCCGGGACCTTTGTGGTGATGGCTTTCATCACCCGGAAGCTTAAGAACATATATCCCGCGATCGGGGTGGTGCTCTACGGACTTTATGTGATCTGGATCGGCGGAGATTTCATGCTGGGCCGCCATTTCACGGTGATGTACCTTATCTCGGTGGCGGGGATAATCCACATGACAAACGAGCTGGCGGGAGAGAATTTCCGGCTGGCGGGCATATACAGGTCTGCATTTATCGCCGCGGTGGCGTCCTGCCTCGTCTTTTCACTGACCTTCGGAGCCTCCGTCGGAAAGCAGTATCTGGTGAACGGACTTTACGCTCCCGGGGCCGCGATCTCGGACGAGAGGGCTTACTACAGTCCCACCACCGGATTTTTTGCCAATGTGCGGTCCCTTATAAAGGACGGCCGGATGTGCATAGAGGACACCTGGAACTACCAATCCACCGACGAGATCCGTGAGAACGGCTGGCGTGGGAACATTACGGACAACGCCCCCGGCATCCTGGTTTATTACAACTCGGATCTCTACCTCAACGACACCTACTGCCTCGGTGATCCCTTCCTGTCAAAGCTTCCCGCCATAAAGCAGGAGCAGTGGAGGATAGGACATCTGAAGAGGGCGGTGCCTCCGGGATACAGGGAGAGCGTTATCGGCGGTACCAACGTGATAGAGGATAAGGATCTGGCGGAATATTACGATATCATTCTGAAAATAACCGAGGGGGAGCTTTTTTCATCCGACAGGATAAAGACTGTCATAGACTGGAACCTGGGGAAGTACGACCATCTGCTTGACAGCTATACGAGTGACTTATGAGTAACTGGCGTGAGATCGAAAAACAGGTAAAAAATAAAAGACGGAAGAAAGCCCGGTATTTTCTGAGGATCCCCCTGATCCTCCTGCTGGCGCTTTACGTGGGACCTGCCATATATTTTGCGGGACATTTTTCCTTTAACACCTATGTGAACGGAAACGAGGCCTTCAAAAAGACGGCGGAAATGCTGGAAGAGGAGATGCTCTCAAATCTGGGAAAGTATAAGCTCACCGTACACGCCAGAGGAGTGGACGAGGTGATCACCGCGCAGCAGCTCTCCATAACCCCCAGAATGAAGGACCAGTACAAGGACATCCTGAAATCCCAGAACCCGCTGATCTGGCCGGTGTATCTTTTTAAGGAGACCCACCTTACCACAGCAAATGTGGTGGAGTATTCCGACAGCGAGCTGGAAAAGATCATAGACAAAATGTCAATTTTTGACGTGAACCGTATCGCGCTTCCCGTGGATGCCCATGTATCCGAGGAGTCGGGGGATGACGGGTTTTACGTGGTAAAGGAGACCGACGGCAACGAACCCATAAGGAGTGCGGTGGTCCGTGAGATCGGGGCGGCGCTGGATGTGCTCGAAAGCGAAGTCACACTCTCGGATGAGTGCTATACAAAGGCTGAGATAACTTCGGATGATCCAACCCTGAACAAACTCTGCGACAACCTGAACACTTACTGCAAAGTGGATCTGGTATATCAATTCGGCGAGGAAGAGATAAGGGTCAACGGTACCAGGGTCAGGGAGTGGTGTGATATAAACGGCACCGAGGTCACCCTGGACGAGGAAAAGATAAAGGATTTTGTGACTCTTCTCTCCCGGACCTACGACACCTTCGGAAAGACCAGACATCTCAAGACCCATTCGGGGGAAGTTGTGGATGTGACCGGCGGCGACTACGGATGGTGGATGGACAGGGCCACGGAGACCAAAGAACTGACGGAGGATATAAAGGCCGGAAAAAAGGGAGTCAGAACCCCTGTGTATTTCGGAACGGCTGCGGCCTATGGAGAAGAGGACTGGGGTGATTCCTACGTGGAGATCAACCTGGACAAACAGCATCTCTGGGTTTATTCCGGGGGCACGGTGGTGGAGGAATCGGATTTCGTATCCGGCTGTGTGAACAAGAGGACCACCACGCCTGTCGGTACCTATGCCATTACCTACAAGGAAAGGGAGGCCACCCTCAACGGAGAGAATTATTCTTCTTCGGTGGACTACTGGATGCCCTTTAACGGAAACGTGGGAATGCACGACGCAAGCTGGCGTTCCAAATTCGGAGGGGAGCTGTACGTTACAAACGGATCCCACGGATGTATAAATCTGCCCAAGAGCAAGGCGGCAGCAATATACGACATAGTAACAAAGGGAGAGGCTGTCCTGGTATACGGCGGAAAGGTTCTCCCTGACAAGGAAGAGGAACCCATACCTCCGGAGATACAGGCGCTGATCGATGCGGGACTTGTGGATCCCGCCACCCTTGACCTGCAGCAGCTGACCGGAGGAGCTCAGGGCGGACAGTCTCAGGAAGCCGGAGGCAGCAGCGAAGGCGGCAACGCCGGGACAGGCGGAGATAACAACACGGGCGGCAACACGGAAGGTAATACAGAGGACAACCAGGATGCACCGGAAGAGGGGGACTGATACCATGTCACGTTTTGTGGAAAAGCTGATCGAAAACAGCAGAGCCGATATTTATCCCATGCATATGCCCGGCCACAAAAGAGTGGCCCTGCCCTTTGAGGAAAATGACGCGATATCCCATATACGCGCCATAGACATCACGGAGATTGAGGGCTTTGACAATCTCCATGCCCCCGAGGGGATCATCGGAGAACTGCAGGAGAGGATAGCGGGGATCTTTGGAGTTCCAAAGAGCCTGATGCTGGTAAACGGCAGCACCTGCGGAGTCCTGGCGGCGATCTCGGCCTGTGTCAGGCCCGGAGGAACCATCCTCATGGCCAGGAATTCTCATATCAGTGCCTACAATGCGGTTAATGTCGGAGGCCTGAAGAGTGTTTATCTTTATCCCGAGATCTGCGAGGAGGGGATAAACGGAGGCATAGATCCCGAGGCTGTAAGACAGGCCCTTGACAGCGACGATACCATACAGGCGGTTTTTGTCACCTCCCCCACCTACGAGGGAGTGATCTCGGATATTGAAAAGATCTCAAACATCGCCCACGACCACGGCGTACCCCTGATCGTGGACGAGGCTCACGGCGCACATCTTTCCCTCTGTCCTTCACTTGAGGAAAAGTACGGAATGGCCGGAGCCATGCAGAGGGGTGCGGATATAGCGGTGCAGAGCCTTCACAAGACCCTGCCCTCCTTTACACAGACGGCGGTGCTCCACTACAGCCCCAGACAAATCGATGAGGACAGGCTGAGGCGCTGCGTTTCCACCTACCAGACCACCTCTCCCTCCTACATACTCATGGCCGGAGTGGACAGGTGCATGGATGTGCTTGAAAAAAAGGGTGAGGCCCTCTTTGCCGAGTATGAAAGAAACCTGGAGGCCTTTTACGAAAAGGCGGCATCCCTTGAGAAGATAAAGCTGCTCAGGTGGGAGGACCTTAAGGGAAAGCACTGCATCAGCGGCTTTGACATAGGAAAACTGGTAATGATTGCCGCCAGCGGAAAGGGACTGTACGAGACTCTCCTCAGGGAACAAGGCATACAGACCGAGATGTACGGGATAAACTACTGCCTTGCCATGACAAGCTTTATGGACAACGGCGGGGCCTTCGACAGGCTCTTAAAGGCAGTGGAAGAGTGTGACAAAATATATGCGGACGGCAGGGATAAGGCCGGGGAACTTCCTCCTTTTGCGGGAAGCATAAGACCCCGGAGCGTCATGACCATATCCCGGGCTCTCAATGAGGAGCTTTCGGGACCGGGAGCATCGGACGAATCCTATGATCCCACCTTCATCTGCCGTAATTTTGTATTTGCCTGCCCTCCCGGGGTACCGGTGATGGTTCCGGGTGAACTCTTCACAGAGGAGATTCTGGACACGCTTGAGGCCATGTCCGCAGGCGGGATAAGGATGCTTTACAGATAATGGGAACTGTTTTTTATATCATGGGCAAGAGCTCCTCGGGTAAGGATACCATCTACCGAAGGCTTTTGGCCCAAATGCCGCAACTGAAAAGAGTGGTGCTGTATACCACAAGGCCCATCCGCTCCGGAGAGGAAGACGGAAAGGACTACTTTTTCGTGGATGAGGACCGGTACCTTGAGATGAAAAAGGACGGGGCCATTATCGAAGAGAGAGCCTACAACACCGTCCACGGCATCTGGAGATATTTCACAGCGGATGACGGACAGCTTGAGGATATCGGCGGTGATTCGAAGTATCTGATGGTGGGTACCATAGATTCCTACCTGGCCATGAAAGAGCACTTCGGTCCCGGATATCTGGTGCCGCTCTACATTGAACTGGATGACGGAGAGAGGCTGGCGAGGGCCCTCAAAAGGGAGAGGGAACAGGAAAACCCCAAATACAGGGAACTGTGCCGCAGGTATCTGGCTGACAGTGAGGATTTTTCCGAGGAAAGGTTAAGGCTTGCCGGTATCACAAAGAGATTTTGCAACGAGGATCTGGAGCACTGCCTTAAGCTGTGCATGGGTGAGATAGATGGATATAAAGGTAAACCAGATAAACCAGATAAATGAGTTGCCCCAGACACAGCAGGCCCAGACAGGAGATGACACCTTTAAGTTTACCCTTCTGTCCAGGCTGCAGGATGAAAATCTGGAGTCACAGCTGAAGCTGATGATGAACGAGATCGCCGGTCAGGGCGAGCTCATTGCGAAAAAGAAGGACATCAAGGACATGAAGAAGTACCGCACTCTCATCAAGGGCTTCCTTAATGAGGTGCTGTCAAGATCCCACGAGTTTTCCAGAGAGAACTTTCTGGACAGAAGGGGACGCCACAGAGTCTACGGCATAGTGCGCATGGTGGATGAGACACTGGATGCGCTGGCGGCGGAGCTGGTGGCGGAAGAAAAGGACAATATAAGCATCCTTGCAAAGATCGGTGAGATAAGAGGTTTGCTTTTGGATATTCTCACCTGAAATCATGGCTGTATACAAAGATATCCGCGGACAGGATTCCGTGATCTCACAACTGAAAAAAACCGTGGAGACCGGGCAGATATCCCACGCCTATATTTTCAACGGGGCCCGGGGCACCGGGAAAAAGACGGCGGCTTCCATTTTTGCCAGGGCTCTTTTGTGCGAGGCCGGAGGAAGCGAGCCCTGCGACAGGTGCCCATCCTGCAGACAGGCATTGGCGGGAGGCAATCCGGATATCAAGGAGCTGGTGCATGAAAAGGCAAATATCGTGGTTGACGACATCAGGGAACAGATCAACGCCGATATCATCACGAAGCCCTTCAGCGCGGCCCGCAAGGTGTATATAGTGCCGGATGCCCACAGGATGAATCCCCAGGCCCAGAACGCACTGCTGAAAACCCTGGAGGAACCGCCCTCCTACGCCACCATCATCCTGGTGACGGAAAACATTGACGCTCTGCTTCCTACCGTGAGGTCAAGGTGCGTGAGAAGGGACTTTGAAAATACCGGTGGCTCGGTGATGAGAGAAGAGGCGGTTGCGGCCATCAAGAGCCTGCCTTCGAAGGGAATAGACGGAATCAACGCTCTGGTAAAGGAACTCTCGGAGTTTAAGGATGTCTGGGATGAGATACTGGACGTGTTCACCGTATGGTACAGGGACGTGCTTTTGTTCAAGTCCGGAGGAGCAAAAGAGGATCTGATATTTAAGGAAGAGCATTCGTATATAGCTTCCGCTGCAGAGAAGCGGAGCTATGAGGATATAGAAAAAGCGATCACTGCAATAGACACCGCAAGGGCGAGATTGAGATCCAACGTGAATTTCGACCTGACGATGGAAATGCTGATGCTGGAATTGAGAGGTTAGGATATGACAGAAGTTATAGGAGTCAGCTTCAGGAGCGCGGGAAAGGTATATTATTTTTCTCCTGCGGGCTTTGAGGTAAAAAGAGGGGACTACGTGATAGTCGAGACCGCCAGAGGGGTTGAGATGGGCAAGGTTGCCATGGGCCCCAGAGAGGTGGAGGACGAGGCTGTGGTCCAGCCCCTTCGCGGCATTATGCGGGTGGCAAGCTCCCAGGATAAGGAAAAGGCTGCCCTCACAAGGGCAAAGGAAAAGACCGCCGTTGCCATCTGCAAGGGAAAGATCGCAAAGCACGGTCTGGAGATGAAGCTGATAGACGCCGAGTATACCTTTGACGAGAGCAAGCTGCTGTTTTATTTCACGGCGGACGGCCGTGTGGATTTCAGGGAGCTGGTAAAGGATCTGGCTTCGGAATTCAGGACAAGGATAGAGCTGCGCCAGGTAGGTGTCAGGGACGAGACCAAGATTCTGGGAGGTATAGGCATATGCGGCCGCGTGCTCTGCTGCCACAGCTACCTTTCGGATTTTGTCCCCGTGTCCATTAAGATGGCAAAGGAGCAGAATCTCTCGCTGAATCCCACAAAGATTTCCGGCGTATGCGGAAGGCTCATGTGCTGTCTTAAAAACGAGCAGGATACCTATGAGGAGCTGAACCGTCATCTTCCCGGCATCAACGATATCGTCATCACAAAGGACGGTATGAGCGGTAAGGTTGAGAGCGTGGACGTGCTCCGCCAGAAGGTAAAGATAATAGTTGAAAAGGGCGACGAGAGAGAGATGTTCGAGATAGAGGCATCCCAGGTCGCATCCAGAGTGAACCGGGGCAAAAAGAAGAAGGCTGCAAAGTACATCCCCGACGCCACGGAAGAAGAGCTTCTTGCACTGGAGGACAACGACAGGTCCGTAAAGTCCTCACAGGGACGCAATGATGAAAAGAAGGAGCACAGGGGAAAAGGCCGGGATGGCCAAAAGGACCAGAACCGGGATTCAAGAGACCAGGGCCGTGACGGCGGAAAGGATCAGAACCGCGATGGCGGAAAAGACCAGAACCGCGAGCCTAAGGATCAGAACAGGGACGGCCACAGAGGCGAAAGCCGCGACGGAGGAAAGGGCGAGAAGAAAGAGCGCAGGAACCGTCAGGGCAGAGACAGACGTCACGGAAACAATAACAAAAATGGAAAGCAGCAGGATAAAGATTAAGGAATCCGAGAGGATCGATGACCTGGAGAGAAACGGGTACAAGATAATACAGGATCCGAAGAGATTCTGCTTCGGAATGGACGCGGTACTTCTTTCCGGATTTGCATCCGCCTGCGAAGGGGGCCGGTGCCTGGACCTGGGAACGGGAACGGGGATCATACCGATACTCATGGAGGCCAAGACGAAGGGATCGTATTTTGCGGGACTTGAGATACAGCCGGAGAGCGCGGACATGGCTAGGCGCAGCGTTATTTTGAACAACCTGGAGTCCAAAGTGGAGATCATCGAGGGTGATATCAGGTCGGCGGCCGAGCTTTTTGAAAAGGCAAGCTTTGACACCGTGACCAGCAACCCGCCATACATGATCGCCGACCACGGCCTTAAAAATCCGGAGAGTCCCAAGGCCGTTGCCAGGCATGAGGTTTGCTGCACCCTCTCCGATGTAGTGGGAGCTGCGGCGTTGCTGCTTAAGCCCGGAGGGCATTTTTACATGGTACACAGACCCTTCAGGCTGGTGGAGATCATGAAAGAGATGTCCGAAAAAAAGCTGGAGCCCAAGCGCATGAGACTGGTGTATCCCTTTGCGGACAAGGAACCTACCATGGTGCTGATAGAGGGAGTCAGGGGAGGAAAGCCCAGGCTTTCGGTTGAAAAACCCCTTATCATCTATTCCGAGCCGGGAAAGTATACGGACGAGATTTACGACATATACGGTTATTAGGAGTTTGCATGTACGGAACTTTATACCTTTGCGCAACGCCCATAGGCAATCTGGAGGATATCACCTACAGAGTGGTAAGGGTGCTGGGAGAGGTTGATCTGATAGCAGCGGAGGACACCAGGAACAGCCTGAGGCTCCTCAATCATCTGAATATCCACACTCCGATGACAAGCTATCATGAGCACAATAAATTCGACAAGGCAAGGACCCTCATTGAAAAGCTGAAGGAGGGTCAGAACATAGCGGTGATCACCGACGCGGGAACTCCCGCCATCTCGGATCCGGGAGAAGTACTGGTCAGGATGTGCAGGCAGGAGGGTATTCCCGTCACCTCCCTTCCGGGACCGGCGGCCTGCATAACGGCCTTGACTCTGACGGGGATGGATTCGCGGAGATTCTGCTTCGAGGGTTTTCTTCCTACGGAGAAAAAGGAACTGGAGCAGGTCCTTAAGGAGCTTGAGACGGAGAAGCGGACCATTATTTTGTACGAGGCGCCCCACCGTCTGAAAAAAACTCTGGACCTTCTGGCGAAAAGGCTGGGAGAGGACAGGGAGATGACTCTTTGCAGGGAGCTTACAAAGCTGCACGAGGAGGCTTATTTTGCCACCTTGGGGGAATGCATTCAAAGATATGAAAAAGAGGAGCCCAGAGGCGAGTGCGTAATTGTGATCTCCGGGGCTGACAGAGAGAAGGAGGAGGAGGAAAAAAGGGAAGGCTTCCGACAGATGGGGCTTGAGGAACACATGAAGCTCTACACTTCTCAGGGAATGGATAAAAAGGAAGCGATGAAAAGGGTCGCAAAGGATCTTGGGGTTTCAAAGCGGGAGATATATGATCGGCTTATAGAGAGCTGAGGATCTCCGGAAAGGAAAGAGTATGGTATTTGATTGGAAAAAGTATTCGGATCTTATCAGACAGACGGCAGCGGGGGGATGTGTGCTGCTGAAAAATGACGACGGAGCGCTGCCCCTTCGTAAAGATGAGACGGTTTCGATCTTCGGACGTATCCAGATGGAATACTATAATGCCGGAGCGGGAAGCGGAGGCATGGTGAACGTTCCCTATATATCCGACATTCCGGACGCTCTGAGAAACAGCGGAGTGGTTTCGATAAACGAGGAGCTTTTCGAAAAATACGCGGCCTGGAAAAAGGAAAATCCCTTTGACAACGGCACCGGAAGCTGGGCAACCGAGCCCTACTGTCAAAAGGAGATGCCGCTGACAAAGGATGATGTCGACGGGGCAAGAAAGGTTTCCGAGACGGCGATAATAATAATAGGCCGCCTGGCGGGAGAGGACAAGGACGCCCTTCCCGAGGCCGGCAGCTACTATCTGCAGCCGGAAGAGGAGGAGATGCTCTCCCTGGTATGTGCAGCATTCCCCAGGACCGTGGTGCTCCTTAACGTGGGTGGCATCATGGACATGAGCTGGGTTAAGAAATACAATCCTTCGTCAGTGATGTATCTCTGGCAGGGAGGTATGGAGGGCGGAAACGCAGCCGCCGATGTTCTCTGCGGAAAGGTGAGTCCCTCCGGCCATCTGGCGGATACCATAGCGGAGAAGCTTGAAGATTATCCCGCCCATGAAAATTACGGAGACGAAAAGGCTGACGTGTATGCGGAGGACATATACGTGGGCTACAGATATTTTGAGAGCGCCGCAAAGGACAAGGTGCTCTATCCCTTCGGCTGGGGACTTTCCTACACGGATTTCGACATAAGCTGCGATAGGGCCGTATGCATCGGTGATCCCAAAGCGGGACCCCAGCAGATATCCTTCTCCTTTACCGTGAAGAATATCGGTAAGACAGCCGGAAGGTCCGTGGTACAGCTCTACGTTAAGCCCCCTTCGGGAAAGCTTCAGAAACCCGCCATGGTGCTGGCAGGCTTTGCCAAGACTCCGGAGCTGTCTCCCGGGGGAAGCTGCGAAGCTCTGATCCTTGTGGATAAGGAGCGTCTTGCATCCTACGATGACGACGGGCGCACGGGAAACAGGGCCTGCTTTGTGCTCGAGGCCGGTGAATACGAATTCTTCGCCGGAGAAAACGTCAGGGATGCCCGGAGCATCTACAGCCTTACGGTGGAAAAGACCGCAGTGGCGGAGCAGTGCGAGAGTGCTCTGATGCCTGTTGCGGGATTCGAGCGAATGTGCATTGATCCCGCCGGTGATATAGCCTACGAGAGAGTTCCCGTAAGGGATTACGATATAGGGGAAAGGATAGAGCGTGAGAAGCCCGGTGACGCCCTTCCCTACTCCGGAGACCGGGGATTAAAGCTTAAGGATGCTTTCTCCGGAAAGTGCAGTGTGGATGAATTCCTGGCACAGCTCTCCGATGAGGATCTGATCTGTATGACGAGGATGGAGGGAGTTTACTCGCCCCGCTGTACTCCCGGCACCGTGGGTGCCTTCGGAGGAGTTACCGACAGTCTTCAGAGCTTCGGCATTCCGGCGGTCTGCTGTACCGACGGGCCTTCGGGCATAAGGATGGATGACGGTTCCATGGCTTATTCACTTCCCTCGGGAACCCTGATGGCCTGCAGCTTTGACACAAAGCTGGTGGAGGAGCTTTACGCATACGAGGGACTTGAGCTGAGGATGAACCACATAGAGGCTCTTCTGGGACCCGGTATAAACATCCACAGATACCCCCTGAACGGAAGAAACTTCGAGTATTTCTCAGAGGATCCCTACCTCACCGGAGTGATGGCTGCGGCCCAGCTTCACGGAATGGCCCGGGCGGGAGCTACGGGAACCGTAAAGCATTTTGCCGCAAACAACCAGGAGAAATCCCGTACCAGGCTCAACAGCGTTGTCTCCGAGAGAGCTCTGAGGGAGATCTATCTGAAGCCCTTCGAGATAGCGGTGAAAAAAGGCGGCGCATATAGTATAATGTCTACGTACGGCGCCCTGAACGGTACATACACCGCAGGCAATTCGGATCTGCTCACGGTTGTGCTCAGGGATCAGTGGCATTTCGACGGAGCGGTGATGACTGACTGGTGGGCCATGGTAAACGACGAGCTCTCCGACGGCGAAGCCGCAATGAAGAATGCCGGGGCCATGATCAGGGCCCAGGGCGACCTTTACAGCGTCCATCGGAACAGCGAGAGCAACACCGGAGAGGACGATATCGCCGAGTGGCTGGGAAAGGGACTCATAACCAGGGCTTACCTGGTGAGAAGTGCAAAGAATATACTGAGCTTCATCAGACAGAGCGCTCTTATGACGGAGGGCGAACCCATCTCGGGAGAGATCAACAGACCCGAGTACGACGGAAGGGACAAGAACCGCAAGATCGACCTTGCGCTTCAGAGCCCGCCTCCCGGGTGCGAATGATAAGCTCATTGATAAAGAAAGGAAGACGGAAATGGCATCAAAGGGTAAATATTATATCACAACCGCAATAGCGTATACTTCGGGAAAACCCCATATAGGAAACACCTATGAGGCAGTGCTGGCTGATGCAATAGCCAGGTATAAGCGCCAGGAGGGTTACGAGGTATTTTTCCAGACGGGAACCGACGAGCACGGCCAGAAGATCGAGGACAAGGCAGCGGCAGCGGGCAAGACTCCCAAGGAGTTTGTGGACGAGGTTTCCGCCCAGATAAAGGATATCTGGGGACTCATGGGCACATCCTACGACAAGTTCATAAGGACCACCGATGAGGACCACGAAAAGCAGGTTCAGAAGATCTTCAAGCGCCTCTACGATCAGGGCGATATCTACAAGGGTGAGTATGAGGGAATGTACTGTACTCCCTGTGAGTCCTTCTGGACGGAGAGCCAGCTTGTGGACGGCAAGTGTCCCGACTGCGGCCGTGAGGTGAAAAAGGCCTCCGAGGAAGCATACTTCTTTAAGATGAGCAAGTATGCCGACAGGCTCATCGAGCACATCAACACCCATCCCGAGTTCATTCAGCCCGTATCCAGGAAAAACGAGATGATGAACAATTTCCTGCTTCCCGGTCTCCAGGACCTCTGCGTGTCCAGGACCTCCTTTAAGTGGGGCATTCCCGTGGATTTCGACGACAGGCATGTGGTATATGTTTGGCTTGACGCCCTTACCAACTACATAACCGGTATCGGCTATGATGCAGAGGGCAACAGCACCGATCAGTACAAAAAGCTCTGGCCCGCGGACCTTCATCTCATCGGTAAGGACATAATCCGCTTCCATACCATTTACTGGCCCATCTTCCTCATGGCTCTCGACGAGCCTCTTCCCATACAGGTCTTCGGACATCCCTGGCTTCTCCAGGGCAGCGGAAAGATGAGCAAGTCAAAGGGCAACGTGCTCTATGCGGATACCCTTGTGGATTTCTTCGGAGTGGATGCGGTGAGATATTTCGTGCTCCATGAAATGCCCTTCGAGAACGACGGCGTCATCACCTGGGAGCTGATGATAGAAAGGTTCAATTCGGATCTGGCCAACACTCTGGGGAACCTGGTGAACCGTACTGTCTCCATGAGCAACAAGTATTTTGACGGTCTGGTGGAGAACACCGGAGTGGAAGATGAGTTTGACAGCGACCTTAAGGCTGTTGTAACCGGCACAAAGGCAGTGGTTGAGGAAAAGATGAAGGGCCTCAGGGTTGCGGATGCGATCTCCGAGATCTTCAACCTCTTCAAGCGCTGCAACAAATACATCGACGAGACAATGCCCTGGGCGCTGGCCAAGGAAGAAGACAAAAAGGGAAGGCTCGCAACGGTACTCTACAACCTCTGCGAGTCCATAACCATAGGCGCAAGCCTGCTGACTCCCTTCATGCCCTCCACTTCCGACCGCATCCTGGAGCAGCTTTGCACCGAAAGGCGTGATTTTGAAAAACTGGGTGAGTTCGGTCTCTATGCTTCCGGCACTAAGGTTACTCCTTCACCCGAGATCCTTTTTGCAAGACTTAAGGAATCCGAAGTAATGGAAAAAGTTGAGGAGCTTGAGAACAAATGATAAAGAAATGCACTGCCCTTGTTTTGTCGGTGCTTACGGCGTTTGCCATGACCGTAAGCTGTTTTGCCGCCGACGTTACCGAGATCAACTGGGACGACGCCGCAACATCAAGCATCGTAAGCCAGACAGAGACCGACGAGGATGCCGAGATACACAAAAACAAGTCCAAGCCCTATCTGGCCCTGGGAGCAGATCTTTCACACGACCAGCTGGTGAAAGTGCTGACTCTCATGGGCCTGGCGGGGCAGGATCTTTCGGGATACGATGTGATCTATGTCACAAACGAGATGGAGCACCAGTATCTGGACAACTACGTAAGCCCTTCCATCATAGGAAAGAAGGCTCTTTCTTCCGTTCTTGTAAAGAAGGCCGAGAAGGGCCACGGCGTAAAGGTAGTCACAAAGAATATCAACTACTGCACCATAGAGATGTACAGAAACGCCCTGCTGACGGCGGGGGTTGAGGACGCGGACATCATGGTGGTGGGTCCCACCTCCATCTCCGGAACGGCCGCTCTCATCGGAGCCCTCAAGGCTTACGAGGACATGTCCGGTGAGGAGGTGAGCGATGAGGAGCTTGACACGGCTCTCAACGAGCTGGTGACCACCGGTGAGATTTCGGATGTGCTGGGTGATCCCGAGAAGGTATCGGATCTTATCGCCTTCATCAAGGCACAGATAGTGGGTAAGGATCTGAACACCCGGGAGGAGATAAAGGAAGCGGTGGAAGAGGCCGCAAAGGAGTACGGAACCACACTGACCGGCGAAGAGGTTGACAAGATCGTGGAGCTGATGCTGAAGATCAAGGAGCTGGGGATCGACTATGATACCCTGCTGGACCAGGCGGCGGATCTTTATAACAAGTTCGGTGACAAGCTGACGGTGGACAAGCTCCAGGATATCGCCAACGGCGATACGGGGGCTCTGGTGAAGAGCTCCGTGGGAGATTTCTTCTCATCCATCGGTGAAAAGATCAAGTCGTTCTTTACGGGGCTGTTCGGAGGATGATAAACGTTCGTGAGCTCAGAAAGGATGAATGGACTCAGGCCATGGCACTGGCCTGGCGTACCTTTCTGAGGTTTGAGGCAAATGATTGCGAGCCCGAGGGGGTTAGCTCCTTTTACAGATTTGTGACCGACGACGATCTTGAAAAGATGTTCCTCATCGGTGAGTACAAGGCCTTCGGCGCTTTTGACGGGGACAGGATCGTGGGTATATCCGGAGTGAGGAGCACAAATTTTCTCTCCATCCTCTTTGTGGATGAGGCCTATCACAGGAGGGGGATCGCAACTGCACTGGTGGAGGCCGCGGCAGAGTACATCTGTGATGAGAAAAAGAAAAACGAGATGACGGTTTATGCGGCAATGAACGCCGTGGGCTTTTATCTCAGACTGGGTTTTTCCGCCACCGGCGAGAAGCGGAGCGAGGCGGGGATCACCTTTCTGCCCATGTGCCTGAGGATCAGATGACCGGGCAGGACACAATTGATTTTTAGTCATATTTATTATATAATAGGTGATGGTATGCGGCGTCTGCCGCTATCACCATATAAAATGACCGAAGATCATTATTTTTGGGGGACTTAAGTGGGAAAGACTAAGCAGGAAAAAGGGGGTAACATTCAGACTTTCACGCAGTGGATCGTAGTCTCTGTGATTCTGTTTGTTTATTTTCTCCTTGTCTTATTGTCATACAGCAGCCAGATGAAGAAAACATCCGCGGAAGTTGAGCTGACCCATATGGGTTATCACGTTGAACGGATAGCTTCAGGCTTTGCGCAGCAGGTGGAAGAGGTTTCACAGGCAGCAAGGACAGTGGCTGCAGCCATTTCCGTTGAGGATACCATCCTCGGGGAAAAGAGCTATGACATCGTTCAGCGGGCGGTGGATTCCTCACCCGCTATCTATGGATATATCAGCGACGACACCGGTATGGCGGTTGACATCAAGGGCAATTCCCTCAATGTCTGGGCAAACGAAGACTTCGCCCGTGCTCTTACCGGTATCCAGGTCATCTCCGACATCAAGGATCAGGAAGCAGGCCAGAATGTTATAGCGGTCTATGCACCGGTGGCTGAAAAAGGCACGGTAACGGGAGTTGTGTGCCTGCAGTATCCCGCCGAGCAGTTCACCATGATCCCCGTGACGGCGGATTACGACGGCTACACCGTCTATGCTCTTATGAAGTCCGACGGCACTGTTGTCACCCTCATCGGCGGCAACAACAAGGTGGTTGAGCCCGGCGCAAACCTCTTTGAGCTCATCCGCGATGTCAAAGAGAGCGCAGCCAATTCGGAGATCCGCAAATTCCGACAGAATATCGAAAATAAAAAGAGCAGTCAGGTTGTTGCCATGATCGACAGCAACAGATGGTTCTTCAACTGCGCGAACACCGGCATAAACGACTGGTACGCCCTTGAGATCCACAGCGGTCTCTACTACGACAGGGCCACCACAAAGTACTATGTCCCTACAAAGAAGGTCCTTCTCAGACTGTTCATAGCGCTGTTCCTCTTCTTCGGAGCAGTGATCATACTGAACATCCTCAACAAGACCCTGTACAACAGGTCCGCACAGGAGCTTCAGAACAGGGCCGAAACGGATCTGCTCACGGGCCTGTACAACAAGATCGCAACGGAAAAGCATATTCAGGAACACCTGGACGGCGACGGCAAGGACGAGCCGGCCATGCTCTGTGTTCTTGATATAGACAATTTCAAAAAGATCAATGACACCATGGGACATGCCTTCGGTGACCAGGTTCTGGCCACCCTCGGAGTCAAGATCAAGAACCAGTTCAGAGCCAGTGATATCATCGGCCGTATCGGCGGCGATGAATTCATAGTATTCCTTAAAAAGATCCCTAACGACGAGATCATGAACAAGGAATGCGACAAGCTCATGAGCTTCTTCAAGGATTTCAAGGCCGGGGATTACGTGAAATACTCCGCCACCGCCAGTGTGGGCGTTGCCATGTATCCCGAGGACGGACAGTCCTTCGATCAGCTCTACAAAGCCGCAGACAAGGGTGTTTATCACTCCAAGCAGCAGGGCAAGAATCAGCTCACTCTCTACAGAGATATCAAGTAGTCAATTTGTACAAAGATTTGAGATTTCTTTGTTAAATAGTGAGGTATGATTCCCGGAACGATTTTGATAGAATGTCACTTAGGTTTTTAATTCTTTATTTCCAATAACAGGAGGCAAAAAAATGGCAAGTTTATCACTTAAAAACGTGTGCAAGGTTTATCCTAACGGTTTCGAAGCTGTTAAGGATTTCGACCTTGAGGTTGCAGACCAGGAGTTCATCATCTTCGTTGGTCCTTCCGGATGCGGTAAGTCTACCACACTCCGTATGATCGCAGGACTTGAGGAGATCTCTTCCGGCGAGCTCAGGATCGGCGACAGGGTTGTAAACGATGTAGAGCCCAAGGACCGCGATATCGCGATGGTATTCCAGAACTACGCTCTGTATCCTCATATGACCGTGTATGACAACATGGCTTTCGGGCTTAAGCTCCGCAAGGTTCCCAGCCAGGAAATC
>JAFYEL010000024.1 GCA_017544285.1 Lachnospiraceae bacterium
ATCAGTCCGCTCTTGAGATCAATATCGAGCCTATCGGAGGAATTAACACAAGCGATCTGCAGACTATCGAAGTTGAAATTTCCAACGATATGACCGGAGAGTGTTACTCATATACATTTGAAGATATCGGAAGACGTTCAGACACAGGTGTATGGTATGCGACAGCTTTCTCCCTTGAGGACGGTGTGATGAAAACTGTCGAGTGACCCTAAAGCAGGATAATTTTTGAGGCGGGAAGAAATCAGATGATATGTCAGTGTGCAATTTATGCCCGAGAAAATGTAATATAGAAAGAGATGCGCATTCAGACGGAAGTACCGGCTTTTGCGGAGAGGGAAGCACGGTTAGGATTTCAAGGGCGGCGTTGCACTTCTGGGAGGAGCCGCGCATATCGGGAACCGAGGGGAGCGGCGCTGTGTTTTTCACGGGGTGCAACCTGAAGTGCATCTTTTGTCAGAACGCCGAGATTTCGGAAAACGGACGTGGACGGGAATTATCGGTATCTGAACTGTCTGATATATTTTTCGATCTGAAAAGCCGGGGTGCGCTGAATATTAATCTTGTTACGCCCACACATTTTGTACCTCAGATAAGGGAGAGCATCCTGCTCTCGAAGGAAAGAGGTTTTGACCTGCCCTTTGTGTACAACTCTTCGGGTTATGATTCGGTGGATTCTCTTAAGCTCCTTGAGGGTCTTATAGACATCTATCTCCCCGATTTTAAATATATGGACCGGGAGCTTGCCAAAAAGTATTCAAATGCCCCGGATTATCCCGATGCGGCCAAGGCTGCCATCGCGGAGATGATAAGGCAGGTGGGATGTGAAAATGTGATTGTGAGACATCTTCTGCTTCCGCTGGCTGTAAGAAATGCCATATCGGTGGTTGATTATCTGTATGATACCTACGGAGATGCGCTGTGCCTTTCACTTATGAGCCAGTACACACCGCTTTATGGCACGGATAAGCTTACGGAGAGGCAAAAAGAGAGGCTCTCGGCATATCCCGAGCTTCATCGCCGAGTTACCAAACGGGAATATGAGAAGCTGATAAAGCACTGCACCGACAGGGATATAGGTAACGTGCTGATCCAGGAGGGGGAAGTGGCCAAGGAGAGTTTCATACCCGAGTTTTATCAGCCCGGATGATACCGGAAGCTGTGTTATATTTTATCGAAGGTAAGTGACCGGGCAAGTGACAGTTAGTCAGGAACAGGATCAAATATGTGGATAGCAGATAATTGGAAAGATTACGAAGTGATAGATACTTCGGACGGAGAAAAGCTCGAAAGATGGGGCGAATACATACTGGTCAGGCCGGACCCGCAGGTGATCTGGAGTACAGGACATGATGAAAAGCGCTGGAAAAAGAAAAACGGACATTACCACCGTTCCAGCAAAGGCGGAGGCGAATGGGAGTTTTTCAACCTTCCAGAGGAATGGGAGATAAAATACCCGCTGGCTAACGGTGTGGTATCACGGGAGCTGACATTTCACTTAAAGCCCTTTGCATTCAAACATACCGGAGTGTTCCCGGAGCAGGCTGTAAACTGGGACTGGACGAGCAGTATCATTAAGGCCGGCATAAACAGCGGAAGAAGGGAGCTTGCTTCAAAGGATTCCTCAGAGGGCAAACCCTTCAGGGTACTCAATCTCTTTGCTTACACCGGCGGGGCCACCATCAGCGCCGCTGCCGCGGGAGCCGCTGTGACTCATGTGGATGCCGCCAAAGGAATGGTGGCATGGGCCAAGGAAAATGCCGCATCATCCGGGTTATCCGATGCCCCCATCAGATGGCTGGTGGACGACTGCACCAAGTTTGTGGAGAGGGAGATCAGAAGAGGAAACACCTACGACGGTATCATAATGGATCCGCCCTCTTACGGGAGAGGCCCTAAGGGAGAGATCTGGAAGATAGAGGAAAGCATCTGGCCCTTTGTACAGCTGGCGGCGCGGCTCCTGTCAGAGGATGCCTCATTCTTCTTGATAAACAGCTATACTACAGGTCTTCAGCCCGCAGTGCTGACCTATATGCTGGAGAGCGCAGTAAGAAGTGCCCGCGGAGGAAAAGTCGAGAGCTCGGAGATCGGGCTCCCTGTCAGCTCGAACGGACTGGTGCTTCCCTGCGGAGCCTCCGGCAGATGGTACAGTTTATAAAACTTTAAGAAATCCCGCGAATGCTGAGAAAATCAGGGTTTGCGGGATGTTTTTCACTTTCTTGTTAGCACTCGCACAAAATGAGTGCTAAATTTCTCTTGACTTTGATCTGACCCATTATTAAAATAGCATTTGTAGGCTGAATGGCCTGGGAAAAA
>JAFYEL010000025.1 GCA_017544285.1 Lachnospiraceae bacterium
GAGTTCGGCGCAGATCATGATAAAAATACTTACCAATAATCCCCAAAAGCTGAGCAGTAAACTGCTCGGGATAAAACACGAAAAGGAGGAATACACATGGCTATTAACGATTGGTGGGATGACAGAACTCCCAGTAATGCTCCTACTCCGCCCACACCCACGAATACAAACTTCAATTCTTTGATTTTTAAAACACCAAAGACCATCTATGACTACTTCTCCAAGAAACTCTATGGCTGTGAAGATTACAAGAAGAAGCTTTCCACGGCTATCTGGTCTTCTTTACATCTCAAGACAAAAACTAACTTCCTAGTAATCGGACCTTCGGGTTCGGGTAAAACCGAACTTGCCAGACTATTAGCTGAAATATACCCCAACACATCAATTTTCGATGCCACTTCCGCATCCCCCGTAAGTTATAAAGGTAATTGTACAATAAGCGACAGTCTTATGGGTATAAATACCGACGAGTCTGCGCTTCCGCCGTGGCTCTTTATAGACGAAATCGATAAAATGCTGCTCAAAGGTGGGGAATGTGGCCCCATGGTAATGAACGAACTCCTCAAAATAACAGAAGGCGGAAAACTGTTTGTCGGCAGAGACGAAAGAAACAGAACCCTGGTTGATACCTCACGTGTCAACTTCGTTTTTCTCGGAACCTTCGAATCCCTGCGCGCAGACCAAAAGAACCCGTTGGGCTTTTCATCTGAAACAAAGATCCGTGGAAAAAATAGTCCTATTACACGAGACATGCTTCATGATTCAGATTCACTAAGCAATGAATTTCTTGGAAGAATCAATGGCGGAATTCTCGAAGTTGAACCAATGGACGAAGCAAAAACTGCAGCCATACTCTCTGACGCCCGTTATAGCCCCGTAAAGCGCCTCGAAGACTTATATCACATAAATATTCACCTCACTGAAGAAAAGCGTCAGGAACTGCTTAAAATGACCGCAAAATATGGCGTAAGAGGAATATATTCCGAACTTCAGTCAAAAATAAACGATGCGATCTTTGAAGACTGCACCGTGACAACGATCTCACTGTGAACAAAGGAGGAAAACATTATGATAATATTTGATTTTAAAATGGACCCGACCGGAGAGATTTCACGTATTGTTTTGGACACCGGGGAATTGACCGGAAAAGAAAAGGTCTCCACTCTGAAAGAGGCCCTGGGAAACCTGACTATACAGAATACGGCCAAGACTTTTGCAAGGAAGATAGATTCCGGGGAGTATGAAATGCGTTTCACCCCAAACGAACTATCGCATATTGCCGAATTTGCGGATTTTTCCGCAGGTATATGGAATACGGATTACAATCCGGAGGTTAAGGCTCCTCCGCAGGATCTTCGCCCGTATATGACATGCCTCCACCTGCTGGAAAATTGTTTTAACCTGTTACTGGCACAGTGGAGGATGATAAATAAGTGGACCTGAGGGGGGTCGAACCCCTGTCCGAAAGCCCTTCCAATAAAACTTCTCCCATCACAGTCTCTCTTTTAACATTCCCTCACCCATGCGCCGAAAGACAGGCTCACAGGCTCAGTAGCTTCATAGATCTTTTACCGTCGCAAAGCTTTAACGGCAAAGTGCCCCGATAAGATGAAGCCGGTGATCCGGGACTCGGGTACCCCGGAGCCGACTGCAGCCTATTTTAGGCTGCGGCTGCTACTCTAGTATCAGCGTTTAATTTAAGATTGGAGCTTTTAGCGCAGTTCCCCGCTGCGGATGGCTATTCTACCTTCTAGACCCCCGTCGAAACCGGTACAGGCCCTAACTCACACCCCTCCGGGGTGTGAGTTGTCAAAAATAATGCTCCGCATTATTTTTGCCTTGCGCTTCGCGCAAGCAGACTAGACACACCACTTTAGTGGTGCGTCGACGAAAAAATTGCTTCGCAATTTTTTTGCCTCGCGCGCAGCGCGAGCCGACACGGCTACGTGCCACGTAAACCACTTCACATGGCTACGAACAACGTAAACCATTTATCTCTTCCAGCAGCACGCCCGCCACTTCATCTTTACTCATGACAGGCAGCTCCTTCATACCCTCACGGGTAATAAGAGTCACAACATTTGTATCAACCCCAAAGCCCGCGCCCTCAACCTTAAGGTTATTGGCAACGATCATATCCAGGTTCTTTTTATCAAGCTTTGCCCTGGAGTTCTCAATGAGGTTTTCGGTCTCCATGGAGAAACCGCATAAAAACTGGTCGTCCCTGCGGTGTGCCCCGAGATACCCAAGGATATCCTCGGTGCGCTCAAGAGGAATACTCATATCACCGTCGGACTTCTTCACCTTTTCATCGTAGGTGGTTGCCGGCCTGTAATCGGCCACAGCGGCCGCCTTGATGATGATATCGGCTTTATCGGCCCGGCTCTTAACAGCCTCGGCCATATCTGCCGCAGACTCGACATCCACGAACTCAACCCCTGCGGGAGGCTCAATGGAGCACTTGCCGGAGACAAGGGTGACACTTGCCCCCATGCGTCTTGCCATCTTTGCTATGGAATAGCCCATCTTCCCGGAGGAATGATTGGTGATGAACCTGACGGGATCCAGCTTCTCTCTGGTGGGGCCGGCGGTCACCAGCACTCTCCTGCCCTTCAGGATCTTTTCCGTGAGTGCATCCTCAATGCACTCAAGCAGAACCTTGCAGTCCGGAAGCTTTCCCTCTCCGCTGTCTCCGCAGGCAAGATGCCCGGATGCGGGGGAGATCACCTCCATACCGTAGCCTTCAAGCTTTTTCAGATTGTCCTGAGTCACGGGATTTTTCAGCATCCTCGTGTTCATGGCCGGCGAGAAAAGCTTTGGACAGGTACAGGAAAGGATGGTGGTGCTGAGCATGTCATCGGCTATGCCGTTGGCTGCCTTCGCGATGATGTTTGCACTTGCGGGGGCGATGATCATCAGATCAGCCTGCTTCGCAAGCTCTATGTGCTCAACCTTGAAATCAAAGTTCCGGTCAAAGGTGTCCGTGAGACACTTCCTGCCGGTGAGGGTTTCAAAGGTAATGGGATTGATAAAATTAACGGCGTTGGCGGTCATGATGACCGTGACAGCTGCCCCTCTCTTTATCAGCATGCTGCAAAGGTCGGCTGCCTTGTATGCGGCTATGGAGCCGGTGACGCCCACTATGATATTTTTCCCTTTAAGAACATCCATGCAGATCAGTTCCTCTCGTATATGAGGCCGAGGCCCTTTAAGGTGAGTTCGTTGTCTACGACTATATCATGTTTGCAGGCGGGGATAATGGCCTGAGCCAGTCCGCCTGTGGCAACCACTGCGGTCTTGTATCCCAGTTCCTCCCACATCCTGTCGATGATGCCGTCCATGGCCGAAGCCTGACCTATGATGATACCGCCCTTCATGCAGTCCACGGTGTTTTTGCCGATTAGCTTTTTGGGCATCTCAAGAGCGATCCTCGGAAGCTGGGAGGTACGGTTTGTCAGCGAGTCAAGAGAGACCCTGACTCCGGGGAGGATCATGCCTCCGATATAGTTTGCATCCTTATCCAGGGCGGAAACCGTGGTGGCGGTACCCATGTCTATCATGATAAGGGGCGCGCCGTAATACTTGTATCCGGCTACCGCGTTCACTATCAGATCCGCACCAACAGAGGCGGGATTGTCCATAAGTATGTTAAGGCCCGTTTTTATGCCGGGGCCTACGATCATGGGCTCATTCCCAAGGAATTTCTTGAGGGACGAGCGGATGATACCGTTGAGGGGAGGTACCACAGAGGATACTATGCTCCCGGAAATCCTGGAGTAATCGATCTTATGAAGATCCAAAAGAGCCCTGAGCTGTACCACATACTCAAGCTCTGTCTTGGCCACGTCGGTGGAAACACGCTCCGCGAAAGCAACCTTTTCCCCCTCCATGCAGCCTATGACTATATTGGTGTTTCCAATATCTATGGCAAGTATCATGACTTACTCTCCCTGTCGCCGTAAAGAGGCTTAACCATGGTGAGGACGCCGCCCACGCCGGCGATGAGCACTGCCGCAAGGGCTGCCTCGATCACGCCGTTAAAGGTGATTATGCCGGTGATGGTCTCAAGTATCTTCTCGGCGGGCTTGTCAAGTGCAACCGCATAATCGTTTTTGTAGAGCAGATAGATGCTGCCCATTACCAGGATGGTATTTGTAAAGGCTCCGGAAAAGCCGGCAAGTGCAAGGGCGATACCGGTTCCGGCCTTTCCCTTTGCCACCTTTTTAACCAGGACATATACCAGGCAGGGAACAACTCCTACCAGGATTCTGGGGACAAAACATATAAAGGTACTCTTAGGTATACCTACAGGTCCCACCATGCTTGAAGCCAGTACCGGCGAAAATACAAAAGCCGATGCGGTGGCGGGAGTCAGTGTGTTTTTAAGGAAGCTGGTGAGTCCGAACACGAATCCCAGAAATGCACCCTTTTTCGGTCCCAGGAAAAGGGCTCCGAGGATGACGGGGATATGGATGATCGTGGCGTTAATTACCACGAGCGGGATATACCCCAGGGGTGTGTAGGACATGATGATGATGATTGCGGTGAAGAGTGCACAAAGCACAAGTTCAAATGTTTCTTCTTTTTTCATTTTTCTCTCTCCGTTACTATTCCCTTGCGGGATACAATACGACCTTTCTATAATATCACAGGGAAATGCCTAATACAAACATTATCTGAGTTTTTGTTTGAACTCTCTCTCAGTCTCGCGGCGCATATCCTTTTTGGCGATGTCCTCGCGCTTGTCATAGAGCTTTTTACCCTTTGCAAGCCCGATCTCAACCTTAATGAGGGAGCCCTTGAAATAAACCTGGAGGGGGACTAAGGTGTAGCCCTTTTCCTTTATCTTGCCGATCAGACGCCTGATCTCATGCTTGTGCATAAGAAGCTTCCTGATCCGCAGGGGATCCCGGTTGAATATGTTTCCCTTTTCATAGGGGGAGATGTGCATGCCGTAGATCATGACCTGGCCGTCCTCGATCTTTACAAAGGACTCCTTAATGCTGCACTTGCCGGTGCGGAGGGATTTGACCTCGGTTCCCGCCAGTGAAATACCGCATTCAAACTTCTCTTCTATGAAGTAATCGTGATATGCTTTTTTGTTGTTTGCAATCAGCTTTATTCCTGCCATTTTCCATAAAAAAAGCCCCTGTGACTGATCACAGGGGCGAAACTATTTCGGTCACAAATGGATCAAAACTTGTTCATGTTGAGGATCAGGGCGATAACCATGAACGCTACAGCCAGTACCTTGGTGATCTTTTCCAGTGCACCTTCCATTGAACGTCCCTTATTCTTGCCCCAATAGCTCTCTGCCGCACCGCTTATGGTGCCGAGTCCCTGCTGCTTGCCCTCCTGCATAAGAACTATTGCAGTGAGTGCTATGCTTATAAGTAAAAATACAACTGTAAGAACTATTCTTAAAACTGCCACCTGAATATCCTCCAAATTTATTGCAAATCGTCAAACATCGGCTATTGTACCATGTAAATGAACGGTTTGCAAGTAGAAAAATCATTTTCCTATTATTTATGAAAATGTCAACATTAAATGCAACACTTTTTTGCTAATTTTGGGCTTTTGGCAAAATAACCATTTTCTCATAAGGTTCATTGTATAGTTTGCATAATTCGGTCTCAATCTGCTTCCTCTGCTAAAATCTTTGCTATCTCTCTGTCCAGGA
>JAFYEL010000026.1 GCA_017544285.1 Lachnospiraceae bacterium
TCCGGAACCCGTATCTTCCTGTGAAATCATGAATATGACATTTCCGTCGTTCTCTTCATGATCCACCTTTACCTCCGGCCCTTTCCTGTCTATGACTATCTTCGGCAGAGAAAGGACATATGTATCGCTTCTGTTGCCGCATCTGTCCACACAGTATGCAGATACCTGCGATATGTTCACCGTCCCATCCTTTATCGAAAGCCTGTCTGTCTCATATTCCATTCCCGAACAGTTCATAAAAATCTTCTCAACGCCGGATATCTCATCATTTCCCGGATGCGCAACGATATCAACTCCGTCCGCTGCGAAAAACTGAAAGTCATCCCTGTCATTATCAACCATTGCCCGGCAATCCGTTGCCAGCTCAAAGTTCATCTCCCCCGGACCGGTCCGGTCATATATGATATGTACCGGATAATCCGGGGCATAATACACGGTGTCATTCGTGTCATCCTCAATATAGGGCAGGAGCACATACTCTCCCTCTGTAAGCTCCAGCGAAAACTCTCCTTTCACCTCAAAGTTCTGAAGTTCTTTTTCCGGTTTTATCTTTTCCAGCCTGACCCATGCATTTCTCTCCCCCTCATAATCCCAGGTAAACGCCGGCTCACTTCCCGAGGTATAGATCACCCCCTTCACCTCGTTATAGCTTTCCATCTGCAGAGCACAGTCAAAATCCGTTTCCTGTGCGGCGTAAACCCCGAACGCGAAACACAGGATCAGCGCCGGGACAATGGCAGCACACCTGAAAATCCGGCCACTTTTCTTCACCATGACCGTCCCGAAAAAAACCTCAGCTTTTTTCACTGCCCCCGAGATACGACATGATCTGTCTGGAAATTTCCTCATACCTGAAATCCTCCCTTACTTCCCTTGAATCCTTCATCCTCCGGTACAGCCTCTCAAGACTCTGCTCATTTCCCGCCGACTTCAGCAGCATACACGCGTGGGCAAAATAGAATTCCTTACCGCTTTCAGGATGTTCTCTCTCCCATTCCTCAAGATATTGCAGTGCCTCCTTCTGCTGCCCCAGCTCATCTTTTATGTAAACAAAATCGGACAGTTTCATCCTGTAGACCGGCCTCTCCTTCACTCCCTTGATCTCAAACAGCTCCTCAATATAGTCCGCCGCCTTGCCGAAGTATCCTTCCCTTGCCGTCTTATCCCTCTGTCCCAGCAGCTTACAGATCGTAGACAGCATTGACAGATCTGCGATCTGATATTCCCTGAGTTCCTCCATCAAAATCTCCCTTCTCTCTTCTGCTTTGTTTTCCTCAGCCTCCTTAAGGCATTCATCTATCTCCTCCCTGATTTTTTCAAGCAAAAGCTTTTCCTCCAGGAGGCCGGTAACCGATTCTTTCCCGGTATTCAGGCTTCCTGATACCTGTTCCAGCCGGCAGGCTATGGATGATAACCCGCTCTCCTCCTCTTGTTTCCATGTGTTCTCCGCTTCAGGACTTTCCTCCGATCCGTGGGGCATTTCCGCACCTTCTTTGACACCCGTCCCGGAACCCGCGCCCTCTCTCCGGCCGACTAATGTCGCCGCGTCTTCTCTGCACAAGGATTCTGCCCCGGCATCTTCTCCGTCCCCGCTCTCTGTCTCCGCTCCCTCCTGCGCCTGCCCGGTCCCCAAAGATTCGTTCACTCCGCCTCCCTCAGACCTCTTCGCCCCAAAGATTATGGCCGCGCCCAGAAATACTGCCAAAATTATAGCTGCCGCTACCCGCCCGTAAACCACCGGTATCTGCAAAAACAAAAGTGCGTTTTTCACCTGTGCGACCTTTGAAAACCGCTCTGCCGGCTCGTTTTTTGTGCACCGGTTTATCACCACCCCAAGAGGCGAACTCTTTTTCACGCCGCCCAACAGGGCTTCCAGAGTCCTTCCAAGAGAATAAATGTCCGATGCTACCGAAAAATCCCCTCTCAGTTGTTCGGGCGCAGCATATTTAGGACTTCCAATCGACACTCCGGACTGACTCGTACCCAGCTTGGCACAGGCTCCCAGATCCACCAGCTTTATCTCACCCTCTCCGGTCCTTATCACGTTTGCGGGCTTCAGATCACGGTATATAACCGGCTCCTTCTGAGAGTGCAGGTATATCAGGATATCGCAGAGGCATAGTCCGATCTTCAGGACTTCTTTTTTCGGGAAAGCCCCCTTTTCAGCCAGCTCCGTCTGAAGATCCACCCCCTCCACATAGTCCATCACGATATAGACAGCGTCATTTTCCTCATAAATGTCGAGAATCTGAGGCAGGCACTTATGCCTCAGATTTCTGAGAAAATAAAACTCCGCCTTCGCTCCGGTCCGGGACAGCTCTGTCCTCCCCCTTTTTTGACCAATGGTGATTTCCTTCACCGCCCTTTTGATATTAAGTTTCTTGTCCACAGCCAGGAAAACCCTGCCACACTGCCCGGAGCCGATCACCTCCCCCGGCTCATATCTGTCTCTGAACAATTTTCTCTCCGTGAACACCCGCAGAAACTGCGGATCGAAATGAATTAGATTACCTGTGTACTACTCTAGCACACAAGTGACACGAAATGATAGAGGCAAAAGCAACAAAGATTTTGGTTTACATAATGTATTTAGTTTACATAATTCAGCAAGCCAATTTCCCGTACTGCTTTGCTTAACCACTAGCCTGTTTACCATACTTCTTCGCTTAACTGCGATTCTGCCACAGTATTTTAGTTTACATAAGTACAGCTTTGTTCCATGGCCATCCTCAAAAAGCATAAGACTCCATCCCGCCCTGATAATTATACGCTGCAAAAAAGCCTGCGAAGATAATGTACGCATAAATTGCTTGCACAGATACTTTACGCAAAAAAAAGAGTCCCGCGCACATATAGCGCAGGACTCATTTTCACCAGGGTCAGAAACCGCCTCTGAACACCCTGTCTATATCGTTGAATAAAACAAATATCATGAAGACCAGGAGCACCACCACGCCGGCAAAGTGAACCATCGCCTCTTTTTCCGGATCGATCCTCTTTCTTCTCACCACCTCCAGGAGAAGAAACACAAGCCTTCCTCCGTCAAGAGCCGGCAGCGGCAGGAGATTCATAACCCCCAGGTTGGCGCTGATGAGCACGGTCAGGTTCACCATGTTCAGCCAGACGTAAAACGCACCGTTTTCCTTTGAAATATCATAGGTCTCGCCAACCGCCGTGGCTATCCCCACGGGCCCGGCCACATCATCCCTGGTCACCCTTCCCTGGAAGATCATCCCAAGGCTCTTGTAAGATATATCAACCCAGTAATATACCTCGTGAAGTGAATACCTGACCATCTCTATGGGTGTTGCCTTTACACGTCCTTCCGATCCCGATATTCCAAAGAGATATCGGTCAAGCTCCTCATTATATACAGGAGCAATAGTCGTCGTATAGGTCTCTCCATCCCTTTCATATACAACCTCTGTAGATTTTCCCTGGAAAAACATGGTATAGGAACTGATATCCCTGTAAACTACTATGTTAGTGTTTCCCAGCTTTTTTATCTCGTCCCCCTTTCTGAGGCCCGCAGCCTCCGCAGGGTAGCCCGGCATCACACCTGAAATGACCGGCGGATCGTAACCGATGCTTCCGATGATGAAAAACGAAAGGAAAAATGCAAGCAGGAAGTTCGCCACCGGCCCCGCGGCCACAGTCGCTATCCTTCCGAATACACTGGCGTTTCCGAAAACCTCGGGTGCCATGGAATCCTCTCCATCCTGTCCCTTGAACATACAGGCTCCGCCGAAGGGCAA
>JAFYEL010000027.1 GCA_017544285.1 Lachnospiraceae bacterium
TATAGAAAGCAGGCTCGCTGTTAAATGTACCCTTATAGATCTCAGGCACATCGGTTATAGCTCCCGGCAGGGTGGTTACTGCGATCTTTTGTGAACGGCGGTCCCTTTTCGCACCATCGGAGACAACGGGGATCACCATGTAGTAATAGGTCTTCTCGCTTTCAAGACCGGTATCTTCATATGAAAGGCTTCCGGCTCCGAGGGTGTCCACAAGCGTAAAGCTGTCGCCTCCCACAAGGGTTGTGGCTCTCATTACCTGATAGCCGGTGGCACCTGAAAGGGCGTTCCAGGCGACTGTGGCACTGTTTTCGGTCATATCTTCCTGCCTTATACCTTTCACTCCACCGACTTCGTCGACGTCACAGGTAAGGGCGCTGATACAGAAGTTTCCGTGATCACTATCCAGGTTGTAAAAATCCCTCCACGTTCCTTTGTAATAATAATAGCTCTCACCGGGGTTGATGGAAACCACGGAATATTGTCCATTTCCGGTGGGACTGCCGTAGTCTTTCTCATGGCTGATCCTTCCGCCGGTTATGACAACGGCAAATCTCTCTCCGCGGTCCAGTTCAACGGGAGACGAAAGCTCCACAGTGTACATGCCCTGGAAATAGGTCTGTCCGGAGGTCGATGCCGCCGCTACCCTTGTGCCCTTTTCGGGGCCCTCTCCCTCGGGGATATCTTTGTAAACATCTATGGTGTAGTTGTTTTCCGCATCATACACCAGGAAGGTCACCGATTTAAGGAGCTCTTTGGATGAGCCCGAAACGCCCCCTGCGGTAAATACATTTGCATATTTATCCACATTGTAAGTGCTGTTTAAATAGAAGGGCGCGGTATAATAATAGTTGTTGTCGTGGTCATCCGCAGGCCTGACCTCTATGCACCTGGCATCGGAAAGGGAAAGGTCGTAATAGGACAGCCAGAAATAAGCCTTATAATCAAGTTTTTCCGCACCCGGGTTTTTCAGCTCATCCGTCCAGCTGTTACGGATGAGCCAGGCTCCGTCAGCCGGAGGAGGGTTCGATGCATCGGCAAAGTTTTCTCTGGGGAAGTTGTCATCCCAGCCCACTATCATGACCGCGTGATTGGTGGTGATCCTACCGTTGTTCACTGTTAATCCTGCAGGGTTATAGTTGTAGTAGGCGTTGTTCTCTTCGCTGTATACCTTTGCATAATAGGAGGGATTTGAAGACTTCTGATAGGAATAAAAACTCACTGCAACGGAACCGCTGTCACGGATTGCCTGTTTTGCCTGATCCCGGTTTTCGGTAAGGTTTATGTCCACGTAGCTCTTGAAATGGACCTGATCCTCATAAGAAACATAATCCTGGCCGAGGGCAGACCTGTCATTCCTTAAGTTTTCATCGGATGTAAGGCTGTAGGACAAAAGGTTTTCGGAGGCAGGCCCCACCCATGCTGACATGGCCTCTGCCGCATAGTGGAAATTGCTGCCTATGTTGAAGCTGTGATAAAGCTCGCCCTTTGAGTTCTTGCCGTTTATACCCACGGCATCCGCCTGTCCGTTTATGGGGTTTACTATGGTGTTATGGGTAAAGTAGGCGGTGTGGAGCTCACTGTAATTTATATCCTTGTTTGTGTGGAGTCCTGCCCGGTCGGCCATATTGTGTCTGAGCATGTAGGTCTCGATATTGCCGATGATTGAGTGTGCCCAGCAGGTACCCTCGCTTCCCTGGGAGCGAAGAGGAGGGAGCTGAGTATCAAAATAATCCAGTAGCCCTTCTCTGTCGGTGTAGGTGGTGGGGTAGGCAGCCGGGATCTCATCCTCCACGCTGCCGGTTACGTCCTCGCCGCCACAGCCTATGGCCTCGGCGCTCTCCATGGCCTCGGAATAGGATACATCGTCGGGAATGGCAGGTATATTGTCATCCATCTCGGAGTGGATATCACCGGTACCGAAGACAAAATTCTCGTCGTTTTCATCGGTTACCTCAGTTATGTCAACCTCATCTTCTTGCGTTATGTCAACCAAGCTGTCGGGGTTTGATTCTTGTGTTATGTTAACCTTGTTTGCAGTTGAGTCAGATTCTTCTATGGTAGTGTTGGTTGCGCTCTGTGTTATGTTAACTTCTTCCAATTCTTCTCTGTGTGTTATGTCAACCAATTCCGGCTCTTCTTCTGGAGTTATGTTAACCGTTCCCGTGCTATCCGTTTCTTCGGGTCTCGCCGGAGCGGCGAATATTCCGGGATCCGGCAGAGCCGTCACAAGGGTTGCTGCAAGTATGAGCGCTATTACCGATCTGTATCTTTTCATGGGTTACTCCTTTGGTATTACAATCTTATTATTTTCCATGCTAAAAGTTTTTGACCACTTGAAGATCGCAATACTTAAAACACAAATCCCCCGGACCGGCCGGGGGATGTAAACTCAATGATGGAAAAGTCTTACGCCGTTGCATACCATGACCATGCCGTACTTATCGCAGGCCTCGATCACCAGGTCGTCCCTTATGGAACCGCCGGGCTGTACAACGTACCTTACGCCGCTCTTTGCGCCCCTGTCTATTGAATCCGAGAAGGGGAAGAAGGCATCGGAACCAAGGGTAACCTCGTCCATGCCGTCAAGCCATTTTCTCTTTTCCTCAGGGGTGAAGACTTCGGGCTTTTCGGTGAAGACCTTCTGCCACTCGCCCTCGGCGAGCACGTCTTCATAATACTCTCCGATGTAGCAGTCAATGGCGTTGTCTCTGTCGGCCCTCTTGATGTCGGTCCTGAAGGGAAGCTCCATGACCTTGGGGCACTGACGGAGAAGCCAGTTGTCAGCCTTTTGAGCAGCAAGACGGACACAGTGGACACGGGACTGCTGGCCGGCGCCTATGCCTATCGCCTGTCCATCCTTTACAAAACATACGGAATTGGACTGGGTATATTTCAGTGTGATCAGCGAAATAAGCATATCTTTTTTTGCCTGATCCGTAAGATCCTTTTTCTTTGTGACCACATTTTCAAGCAGGCTGTCGTCAATTGCTATGTCATTACGGCCCTGCTCAAAGGTGATACCGTAAACCTGCTTTCTCTCGAGTTTTTCGGGAACATAGGCAGGATCGATCTCTATCACGGCGTAGCTGCCCTTTTTCTTTTCCTTTAAGATCTCAAGTGCCTCGGGCTCGTAGCCGGGAGCTATGATGCCGTCGGAGAACTCTCTTTTGATGAGCTTTGCGGCAGAGACGTCGCAGACATCGGAGAGGGCTATGAAATCGCCGTAGGAGGACATCCTGTCGGCGCCCCTGGCCCTTGCGTATGCGCAGGCGATGGGGGAAAGTTCCTCAAGATCATCCACGAAATATATCTTTTTCAGGGTATCCGAAAGGGGAAGACCGATGGCTGCGCCCGCAGGGGATAC
Source organism: Lachnospiraceae bacterium (assembly GCA_017544285.1). GTDB lineage: Bacteria > Bacillota > Clostridia > Lachnospirales > Lachnospiraceae > UBA1753. The sequence goes on from JAFYEL010000027.1 coordinate 3,365, forward strand.
GTGCTTGAAAGAGGTGGCTGCGGGAAGTCCCGTCGCCTTTTTAAGATCGTTCACAAGCTGCCAGCCGTTGAAGGCATCCAGGAAATTTATGTATCCGGGCTTGCCATTGTGGACCTTGATGGGAAGATCAGAGCCGCCCTCCATGTAGATCCTGGCAGGCTTCTGATTGGGGTTACAGCCGTATTTGAGCTCAAGTTCGTTCATCTTCGTCTCCTTATCTGTTTTTGTTGACGATCCTGGTATCACAGGTGCCGTTTTCTATATCTATATATCTGACAAAAAGGGATACCTTGTTGTCTGCGTTGAGATTATCCCACAGGAGGTTGGTGAAGCTGTCGATATCACCCTCTATGCCGATGCGCTCGGGCTCGCCCTCAAAGCTGGGAAGGGGGTTGCCGTCGCCCATGTAGGTGTGGATGAAACGGCCCTCACCGGCAGCGGGATTTGCATAATCAAATGTATAACGGAGGCAGTTTGCATCGCTGCCGTTGTCGCTCTTTAATATGGACATGGAGTAGCTGTAAGCACCATCCTTTACCTTCATCACGCCGGAGATCCTGGGGGTGTAGTTGGGCGCGTCGGGCTCGAACTCCCGCTCTCTTAAGGACTGCTCAAAGGTGAGGCCCTTTTTCATGCCGTCGTACACCGTGTCGGTCTGGTCGCCGTTGGTCACGATGGTCAGGTCATCAAGGACACGGACCGGCGCATATATGATAAGTGAGGGATCCGTCAGCTTTGACTCGTCAAAGGCCTGTGTGCGTATGCCCTCGCCCTCTGTCACAAAGACACGGTTCCGGCTGTTTTCGGACCTGCCCATGATGAAGTAAGCGGTAACTGCTTTTTTCCCGTCCTCGGAGCGGCCGATGATGATGCCGCGGCCGGGGTAAGCATTTGTGGAAAGAAGGGTGGCAATGTTTTCTTTTTTCATAATGTTCTCCTGTTTAGGATCCCTTGCGATGCTCGGGATGACAATAAAAAGTAATATCAAGTATATGATGTAAAAAGGGGGGTGTCAAGCATCCCCGTGTCTTGACGAAAGGTATCTTTACGTATAAAATAGAGGTGTTCGGTTTCAACCGGGAAATTTTTACACAGGAGGTATTTCAATGAGCAATCCATTTTCACTGGAAGGTAAAGTTGCCCTGGTAACAGGTGCATCCTACGGTATCGGTTTTGCCATCGCATCGGCTATGGCCGAGGCAGGCGCCACCATCGTATTCAACGACATTAAGCAGGAGCTTGTGGACAAGGGTCTGGCAGCTTACAAAGAGAAAGGCATCGAGGCAAAGGGCTATGTCTGCGACGTAACAGACGAGGACGCAGTTAACGCTCTCGTTGCACAGATCGAGAAGGAAGTCGGCGTTATCGACATCCTGGTAAACAATGCGGGTATCATCAAGAGGATCCCCATGACAGAGATGAGCGCAAAGGATTTCAGACAGGTCATCGACGTGGATCTGAACGCACCTTTCATCGTTTCAAAGGCAGTTATCCCTTCAATGATCAAGAAGGGCCACGGCAAGATCATAAACATCTGCTCCATGATGTCAGAGCTTGGCCGCGAGACGGTTTCCGCATACGCCGCCGCAAAGGGCGGACTCAAGATGCTCACCAGGAACATCTGCTCCGAGTACGGCCAGTACAACATCCAGTGCAACGGTATCGGACCCGGATACATCGAGACTCCCCAGACCGCTCCCCTTCGCGAGAAGCAGCCTGACGGCAGCAGACATCCCTTCGACATCTTCATCTGCGCGAAGACACCCGCCAACAGATGGCTTCAGCCCGAGGAGCTGGGCGGCCCCGCCGTATTCCTTGCTTCCGAGGCTTCAAACGGCGTGAACGGACACATCCTTTATGTGGACGGCGGTATCCTTGCTTACATCGGCAAGCAGCCCGGATAAGATCACCTTATTTCAAACAAAACAAACAAAAGGCATGGACCATGACAGCGTCCATGCCTTTTTTGTGCCTGTTTTTATCGGCTCCTCATATTACTGCTGATTCTCGATGCGGTGGGGAAGTCTTGTGAAGGCGATGAAGGATATCACCACACCCGGGGCGCAGACCGCGGTTCCCGTCAGCAGCATTGTTTTGATGTCAAAATTGTCAAGCAGGATCAGAAGATCCTGAGTCCACGGGGATAGTGATTTTTCACTATTCCGTTGCTGCACTTCCCCCATCCGAGGTTGAAGCCTTCATATGACACAACGCACCAGCCCTTAAGGGACGGGTCGCAGCTTAAGGTCATTCCCGCAAGGAAGCTTTTTGCCATAGCTTCATCCGCTTCAACAACCCGCAGGCAATCCTCCGGTTTCATGCAGAGGGCCAGGGAATGGGCGGGTTCAAATCTGTTCTTTTCAAAGCTGCCAAGCATGAGGCCGCATCTTTCCACCTTAATCCTGCCTATATCCGGAAGGAAGGGCGGGGCAAGATAGAGGTTCTTGCCAAAGAGAACAAGGGGGCGTGCGTTGTCGATCCGGTCTTTAATTTGGTTAACATAATTTAGTGTTATGTTATCTTCAAGAAACTGTTGGAACAGCTTCTTTTGGGCACTGTCGCAGCCCTTTAACCCGGAAGCTGCCGTGCGGGGCGGCGGAGGAAGCTCTCCCTCCTTTTTCATAAGGGCCGCGAAATGTCCCTCTCCCTTTACCCTGTGAGGGGCGAGCCGGAGAGGGTTGGCTTGATTTATGTCAACCAGCCCCATCTCCGAATGCCTTGCCATAAACCGCTCAACGCTGCCCTCATCTTCGGCAGGCGCAAAGGTGCAGGTGGAGTATTCCAGATAACCTCCGGGGGACAGCATTTCAAAGGCCGCGTCCAGTATCTCATCCTGGCGGGCGGCGCACATCTCCACGTTTTCGGGCGACCACTCTCCCGCGGCCTCGGGATGCTTTCTGAACATTCCCTCACCCGAACAGGGAGCGTCCACCAGTATCCTTGTGAAAAATCCGGGGAATCTCTCAGCCAGCTCGCCGGGGCTGTGACTTACCACCAGGGCATTTTCCACCCCCATGCGTTCGATGTTTTCCGAGAGGATCTTTGCCCTGGATGCCACTATCTCGTTGCACACAAGGAGTCCTCTGCCCTCCATGTAGCCTGCAAGCTGGGTGGATTTTCCTCCGGGTGCGGCACAAAGATCCAGGATCCTCTCCCCCTCCGACAGCGGCATGCTCATAAGCCGGGAAACAGGGGCCATGGCGCTGGCTTCCTGTATATAATAGGCTCCGGCGGCGTGGAGGGGACTCTTTCCCGGTTCATCCTCGCCGTAGTATCTGCCGTTTTTTTCCCAGGGGACTTCCTCAACAGCGGTGGGGAAGAAAGAAGTTATGTCAACCTGTTTCTTGAGGGGATTGAGCCTTAAGCTCTTTATCCAGGGCTCATTGTAGGAAGAGAGAAAACTTTCCGCCTCATCCCCAAGCTGTTCTTTTATTCTGTTTACGAATTCCCTGGGAAGATTAACTGTCATGCCCCCATATACTTTCCGGCCGATTCCATGGCCTTCTTCATCTCAAGCTGAAAATCCGTAGAGGAAATAAGTCTGCACCCTGCTCCCCTGACACTGACCTGCTCCAGGCCGTCGGAGGTCACCACTGTGATGTCGTATCTGGAGCTGTTTTCGTGGGTGTACTTTTCTATATAGGCGTCGGCACTCTGAGCCCTTTGGGTATAGACTATGTCGAGGTTGTGGTGACGGACCGGCTCCGACTTGGGCCTGTCTACTCTGTAGGCGTCAAAGACCAGAGTGATCTTTGCGTCGGTCAATCCTCCGTAATTGCTTACCATATCTATAAGGGCAAGGCGGGCGGAATCTATGTTTTCCTTTGCCAGCTCCTTAAGATCGGGGGTGGCATAGATCAGATTGTAGCCGTCTATCAGCATCCTCTTCTCAAGGGCGGGCTTGTCAAACACCCTGGTCTTCGCCCGGTTAACGTCTGTTTCCTTCCCGGCATTCCTCCTGATGCCCTTCCATCCGGCATCCTTTTTTCTGTTTGAACTGCCGGCATTGGCGCCCTGTGCCTGATAGACGATCCTGTCCACCTCTTCATAACCCATGGCGGGAGAGCTGCCTGCGGCGGCTACCCTTGAAAGATGCTCACTGCGGGCCTTTTTTGCGGCCTCCATAAGCTCTGCGGCCTCATCAACCTCGGCCATGCCCAGGTATTCTCCGTTTTCGTCAAAGGAGAGCTTCGCGGGAACGTGCATATGTTCAAAAACCTGATCCCAGGGCACCACGGTGCCTGCTCCGTGGGAGCAGAATACGGAATCCGGGGTATTCCGAAGGTCGCTCTCGGGGTCGTAGCCCATAGCCTCTATGACATCTTCAGCATTGTGACAGATATCATAGCCGGAAAAACTCAGGGATATACTGCCCCTTCCGCCTGTGTAGGCAGCTACCGCAGTAGGGTAATCCTGCATGCAGGCTGCGGGAGCCTTTCCCCTGAGGACGGCAAAACCGCCTTCGGAGACCGGAGGCGAAAATACCGCTCCGTTTTTATCCAGATCCGTCATGGCTCTTCCGATGCAGTCCTCGGGAACCGTGAGTTCCAGATCGTAGTAGGGTTCAAGAAGGACACTGCCGGCCTGCATAAGCCCCTGACGCACAGCCCTGTAGGTAGCCTGTCGGAAATCTCCTCCCATGGTGTGCTTCAGATGAGCCTTGCCACCGATGACGGTAAACTTTATATCTGTAATGACCGATCCGGTCAACACCCCTCTGTGCCGGCGCTCCAGTAAGTGGGTCTCAATGAGGCGCTGCCAGTTGAGTGCAAGTTCATCAACAGGTGTGTCAAGTTCCACTGTTATGCCGGAACCTCTCTCTGCCGGCTCAAGCTTCAAATGAACCTCGGCATAATGGCGCAGAGGTTCGAAATGCCCCACTCCTTCCACTATGTCCGCTATGGTTTCCTTGTATACTATCCTGCCGGCTCCAAAAGTGACATCTTCGTCATATTTTTCTTTTATAAGCTTTGTGAGTATCTCAAGCTGTACGCTCCCCATAATGGAAACGTGGATCTCCCTAAGTTCCTCATCCCAGATGGCCTGAAGCTCAGGCATAAGCTCCGTCAGTTCCTCAAGCTTTTTCATCATTGAGAGGGGATCCGTGCCCTGAGGCGGATTGAGCCTGTAGGTCATAACAGGAGTCATGCAGGCTCCGGGTGCATTCTCCTCACCGCCGATACCGGTACCACCTTTAATCTTCTGGGGACCGGTTATGGCATATATGCCACCGACATTTGTGTCATTTACGGTATCGTACCTGTCACCGGAGTATACTCTTATCTCCGTTACTTTTTCGTCCTCACCGAAGGGCTCCCTCACGCCAAGATGTCCTGACATGACCTTTATGTGGGTTAGCCTTGCTCCTTTTTCATCCCTGGTGATCTTGA
>JAFYEL010000003.1 GCA_017544285.1 Lachnospiraceae bacterium
ACCACGACCTTCGACACCTGGCAGACAGTAAATGTGAAGACTAAGTCTACACAGGTAGCACCTCAGGTAATGGTATGCTCCAACGGTGTTGTAAAGCTTAAGACCAACGGCATCTACAAGGGAAACGTTAAGCTGGCTTACGTACTGAACGGCAAGAAGTACACAACCGTGATCAAGTTCGTGAATACCGAAAAGGCAGCAAACAAGAAGAAGCCTTCGGCAGCAAGAGATACATACACCAAGGCAGGACTGCTCACAACGGAAGCCAAGGAAGCTCCCCAGCAGGCAGAGCAGGCCAAGTAAGTAACTGAATATAGTAAGCTTTATTTCAAAGGGCGGTACTTCGGTGCCGCCCTTTTGACTTTTTGGGCATTCTATAGTAGTATTTTAAATGGATTTTTATGCTTACATATTATGGAGGATAATGCCATGGATGATAAGATACAGCAGTTAACCGAAATACTCAGAGACAGCAACAATATAGTTTTCTTCGGCGGCGCGGGGGTTTCCACCGCCAGCGGCATCCCGGATTTCAGATCCAGCAACGGACTGTGGAATGAAAAGCTGAACCGTAATTTCAGCCCCGAGGAGTTGGTGAGCCACACCATGTACATGAGATATCCCGAGGATTTCTTTGAATTCTACAAGGATAAACTCATCTATCCCGAGGCAAAGCCCAACGGCGCCCACATTGCCCTGGCAAAGCTTGAGGAGATGGGAAAGCTCAGGGCGGTAGTCACCCAGAATATAGACGGCCTCCATCAGAAGGCGGGCTCCAAGGTGGTATATGAGCTCCACGGCTCGGTGCTTCGTAACTACTGCGAGAAGTGCAGGGCATTCTACGATGTGGACTTCGTGCTCAAGAGCGAGGGCGTGCCCAAGTGCACAAAGTGCGGCGGCAGGGTTAAGCCCGATGTGGTCCTCTACGAAGAGGGCCTGGATAACAATATAATGGCTGATTCGATCTCCGCCATATCGGCGGCGGATGTGCTTATCATAGGCGGCACCTCCCTGGTGGTTTATCCCGCGGCGGGCCTTATCCGTTATTTCAAGGGCAGAAAGCTTGTACTTATAAACAAGAGCAAGACCTCTGCCGACAGCAGTGCGGATCTTTGCATAAACGATGATATAGCCACGGTGCTTAAGGGGGCAGTAGACGCGCTGTGAAAAGGCTGCTTAGCGTGCTGTTGATCTTCTGCTTTCTGCTTCACGGTTGCGAGACCCGTGATGCCCAGGCAGAGAGAGACGCAGCATCCAGAAAACGTAACAGAATAGAACAGACGGCGAGTGCCCAGCCTGTTACACAGGCGGTATCCCAAAGCACAAATGCGGTTGCACAGGAGGTATCCGCTGACAGTGCTTCACAGGATCCAAAGCCGCAGGCAGCTGCTGTAAACCCCGCGGATACAAAGCCTGAGGAAGCGCAGACTGCCGATACTCCCGAGACAGAAACACAGGTTTCCGCCAACGAAGCCCCGGAAGAGGAAACGTTCGACAATTCCGAGGCGGTATCCGCCCTTCGCGACGGCCTTTCAAGGCTCATAAACGCCAGGGATATGGTATACGCTTATTATCAGGGCAAGGACGTGGTTAAGACCGAGGAGGCCATCAAGGGCCTTCAGATGGCAGACGATCTGATCTCCAGGATAAACGCCGAGGATTTTGATATCATCAAGCCTCAGCAGGTTGCATCCTATTACGACGAGATGGCTGACGCCATGGATCTCATGAGCAGGCTCAGGCCGCCTCAGGATCCCAGAGACATTGATATTCTTGAGCTCAAGGAAAGGCTCAGGGATTCCATGTGGATAGATGACGATGTGAACACCTACATGTTCGATAAGAACGGGCGGAATCTTTACATTGCGGTGGCAGGTTCCGACACGCCCTTCTCGGGCACCTACGTCATCACCCCTACCGACAGGGCCATAGAGCTGACCTTTATGCTGCCTCAGCTCACCACGGAAATAAAGGCAGAGGTGACCCGGTACACCGGAGATTCCCTGTGCTTTACCGATATCAGCACCGGGGATGTATTTTACCTGACACCCATCAAACAGTAACATGAAAAAAGGAATACTTAAATATATCGGTACGGGGCTTGTCCTGGTGATACTCAGCATGCTCATGCTGGCGGGGCTTTCCCAGGCATCCTTAAGACTTCTGAACCGTCTGAACAACAGGTACATGAAGCTTTACACCGCAGGGGAAAGAGGAGTTTCCTCACCCTGGTATCTGAACGGATACCATATAGTGGACGAGGGGTTCATAGACGAGCTTTCCGAGATAAAAAACTGGGACAAAAACATAGTGTCCATAGGCTCGTCCCTTTCGGTGATCTCCTTCCAGCCCACCATTGCGGAGCCCGAGGGAGGCTATGAATACCGCTTCCTGGTGTGCGGCAACGGCTGCTGGAAATCAGATGAGCAGCTCTACGGGATTTACAAGGTTTCCGGCTCCGAGAGAAAAGAAGACATAGTAAAGCTCGAAGTTTCATTTTCCACCTTCAGAGAGATGGAGACTTCCATCACCGAGACCGTGGTGTCCAAGTGGCGCAGGTACAGGATAAACCCTGACAACAGCGTGGAGAGGACGGAAGACATACTGACCCCGGTATGTAAAATGAACGAAGCCCTCATAAGGATGCAGAACGTCTGGGAGCTGGGACAGGATATAAACGAACAGCTGGGAAACCGGATCAGGGGGCAGGGGGATGAAATGATTATCCCCGGAAACTTCCGAAATAATTACTTTAATTACGATACGGTAGCCTCAAACTGCAGTATGGACGAGGATATGAAAGAGCACGTGATGGCTCTGATAAAGAGGATAGACTCCGAGCATGAACTGGTGGTGGAACTTTCACCCCTTCCCCCCGGGCTCGCCGAAACCGATTACGGCAAACAGTTTAACGAGTATGTGGAGGGCGAGCTTCTGCCGAAGCTTTCCGAGATGGATATAAAGGTCCTGGATTACAGAGAGGACTACGAAAACGAAGAATTCTGCGACGGTGTTCACCTGGGTTATGATGCCGGGGTGAGATACACCAAAAAGCTTACCGAAGATCTGAACGGAGTGATAGCCAATGTCAGATAAAGAGCTGCTTGAAGAGCTTAATACAAAGGTCATGGAGGGAAGGGCCGAGGTCAGTGACCTTGCCATAACCGAAGTGACGCTTCTTCTCAAGCTGGCAAACAGGCTGAAAAAATATAAGCGGGATCATGAAGCGCCCGAGGCCCTCAGGCTGGCGGTGCTGGGTTCCTACAGTATCCAGCATTTCACGGGAGTCCTGGATGTCTTTCTCAAGGGAATGGGCATAGACACCGTGATCTACGAGGGAGAGTATGACGGCATCAGGATGGATGTTCTCGACAGGGGATCCGCCTTTTATGCTTTTAAGCCCCAGGTGGTTCTGCTGATGATGGACCACAGGGATGTCCGGGTGAGGCCCGCAGTGCTCACCGGGTTGTCCGATGTGCAGACCCTGGCCGATGAGTTCGTAAGAGATCTTAAGAATCTCTGGGGAGCCATAAAGGAAGGCGCCCCGGGTTGCAGTATTTTCCAGACCAATTTTCCCACTCCCATAGAAAGGCCGCTGGGAAATCTGGAGGGAAGCGAGGCCTACAGCCTGCGGCTCTTTCTTTCCAGGATCAATCTCATGCTGGCAGGGGACAGGCCCGACGGAGTTTCCGTCATAGACATGGAGTATATCTCCTCCTGTATCGGAAAAAAGGCCTGGTTTGACTATCCTTCGTATTTTCTCACAAAGGCCGGTTTTTCTCCGGATTGCCTTCCCAGGGTGGCAGCCGCCTTTGCCCGCAGCATAGGCGCCAACAGGGGAAAGATCTACAAGTGCCTGGTGATGGATCTGGATAACACCATCTGGGGCGGTGTAGTGGGCGACGACGGATATGACGGCATCGAGCTCGATCCCCACAATGCGGTGGGCGAGGCCTACAGGCATTTCCAGAAATATGTGCTGGAGCTTAAAAAGCGCGGAGTCATCCTTGCGGTGTGCAGTAAGAACGACGAAGAGGTTGCAAAGGAGCCCTTTGAGAAAAACAGGGACATGATCCTTTCTCTCGAAGATATTTCCTGCTTTATCGCAAACTGGGAGGACAAGGCCCGCAACATAAAAGAGATAGCAAGGCGCCTTAACATAGGCACGGATTCGCTTGTCTTTGTGGACGACAATCCCGCGGAGAGACAGATAGTGAGGACGTATCTGCCCGAGGTTCTGACGGTGGAGCTTCCCGAGGATCCCGCATACTATGCCACGGCGCTGGAGGAGTGCGACGCCTTTTCCTGGGCCTCCATAACTCCCGAGGATATAAGCCGGGTGGGCACCTACGCCGCCAATGCAAAGCGCGAGGAGCTTATGGACAGCTTCGTGGATTACGACGAGTACTTAAGAGCCCTTGAGATGAGCGCTTCCCTGGGAGAGCCCGAGGGAGCAAAGATGAAGCGTTTTGCCCAGCTTATCAATAAGTCAAACCAGTTCAACCTCCGCACCGTAAGGTACAGCGAGGAAGAGCTTGAGGCCATGAAGAAGGCCGGTGATACGCTTATATACACAGAACTTGAGGACCGCTTTTCGGAGTACGGCATAATCTCCTGCATCATTTTGAAAAAGCAGGGTGAGGAGTGCTTTGTGGATACCTGGCTCATGAGCTGCAGGGTGCTGAAAAGAGGAGTGGAATACCTGGATCTGGACGAGGTGGTTAAAAAGGCCAAGGCCATGGGTTGCAGCGTCCTGGTGGGAGAGTACATCCCCACGAAAAAGAACGGTATGGTAAGGGACTTCTTCCCTTCCCTCGGCTTTAAAGAGCGCTCGGAGAACATCTACGAGCTGAAGCTTTCGGACTATAAAAAGATGGATTACTACATAGACAGGAGATAAAGATGGATACTAAAGAAAGACTGCAGGAGGTATTCCGGGACGTTTTCGATGACGATGAGATCGAGCTCACGGATGAGACCACGGCGGATGACATCGACGCCTGGGATTCCCTCACCCACGTACAGCTCATCGTGGCTGTGGAAAAAGAGTTTTCGCTGAAATTTTCCACCGTTGAGGTAATGAGGCTGAAAAACGTCGGTGAATTTATTGCACTTATAGATAGAAAACTGTCATGATAACCCTTTCGACGGAGTCGTTTTTCTTTATCGCCGTGATGGCCCTGGCCCCCATAGCGTTGAGAAACAACAGCAAATACAGGAGATACATCTTCCTGATCATAAACCTGGCGGTGTTTCTGGTTTCCATGACCTCGGTGTCCATGCTGATAGTGGGAGCCCTGTGGATACTGGCACCCTACTTTCTGGCAGGGGTCTTTGCCGGTGACGACAGACGAAAGTACAGGTGGATACTCTTTACCGTGATGGTGGCTGTCTTTGCCTATCTGGCAAGGTATGAGGCGTTGTTCAACACCCTGCACATACCGCTGGTGTTCGGCTGGAGGCTTTTGGGACTTTCCTATTTCCTCTTCAGACAGATAGACTTCATCATGCAGTATGAGTACCTTAAGGAAGAGGGAGTGGCCATCACCCTGACGGATTATCTCAATTATATCCTCAGCTTCTACACCCTGCTGGCCGGCCCCATACTCAGGTACAGGGATTTTATTCTCGATATGGAACGGCAGGTTGATCCCCTTACAAAAGAGGACATCCTGACGGGGCTAAACAGGGCGGTGAACGGGTATATCAAGGTCTATGCCTTTTCCGGCATAGCCGGATATCTGGCAAAGAGCTGGTTTGACGGACTGGGAAACCACAGCGGAGTGCTGACCACGGCGGGGGCGTTTTTCCTCTTTGCCTTCTTCAACGGCTGGTACATATATTTTAACTTTTCCGGTTATTGTGATATAGTTATTTCGTTCGCACAGCTGTCCGGACTGACGGTGAAGGAGAACTTTAACAGGCCCTATCTTGCAAGGTCTGTGACTGAGTTCTGGAACCGTCACCACATAAGCCTTTCGGAGTGGATCAGGGATTATATTTACTCCCCACTCTTCAAGGCGTTCCTGTCGGGGCCCTTTTCGAAAAACCCCCAGGCAGGGCAGTATCTGGCACTGTTTCTTACCTTTACCGTGGCGGGCATATGGCACGGCACGGATATAAACTATCTGGTATACGGGCTCTTCCAGGGCCTGGGGATAGTGGTGGCCACGGCCTTTAAAGCCTACAGGAAAAAGCACTTTTCCAAGGAGAAAAACAAGGCCTGGGAGAAGAACCATGTTGCGACCTGGGCGGGCCGGTGCATTACCTGGAGCTATATCTGCCTTACCTTTTCCTTTGTAGGTTACGACGTGGTGGGGCTGCTCCGTTAAACGAAAAGAGGTAATACTCATGAAGGATGCGTTGCGCATACTGTGGATCGCGGTCAAGATAGTGATCGCGCTCTTTGCGATATTTCAGTGTACAAACGTCACTGTGCTGTATCAAAGCTTCTGACAGTACAGAATAAAAGGATCCAAAACACGGAGGAAGAAAACATGAAAGAACTCACACTGGTGATCCTGGCTGCGGGAATGGGCAGCCGTTACGGAGGTCTGAAGCAGATCGATCCCGTGGACGATCAGGGAAACAAGATCATCGATTTTTCCATTTATGACGCCATTCAGGCAGGCTTTAAAAGAGTGGTCTTCATAATCAAAAAGGAGAACGAGCAGGATTTCAGAACCTGCATCGGAGACGTGGTCAGCAGCCATATAAAGGTGGATTACGTTTTCCAGGAGCTCTCGGATCTGCCGGAAGGATATTCGGTTCCCGAGGGCAGGGTAAAACCCTGGGGTACCGCACATGCGCTGCTGTCATGCCGCAAGGTGCTGGACGGCCCCTTCGCGGTGATCAATGCGGATGATTTTTACGGCAGGGAGGCCTACAAGGTCCTGGCGGATTTCCTGAATGCCGGTGATGATTCCCAAAAGGGCAGATACGCAATGGTGGGCTACAGGCTTGCCAACACCCTTACGGACAACGGCTATGTGAGCAGGGGCGTGTGCATCTGCGACGACAAGGGATTTTTACAGGATATAAAGGAGCGCACCCACATCGAAAAGAGGGGGACGGGCGCTGCTTATACAGAGAACGGCACCGATTACATGGACCTCACCGGTGATGAGACCGTGTCCATGAATTTCTGGGGATTCACCCCCGATATCCTTGATGAGCTTGGGACCATCTTTGACAAGTTCCTCAGGGAGGATGTTCCGGGCAATCCCTTAAAGAGCGAGTGTTACATCCCCATTTCCGTGGACACCCTTCTTAAACAGGGCAAGGCCACGGTGGAGGTGCTCTCATCAAATGACAAGTGGTTCGGCGTTACCTACAAGGAGGACAAACCCATGGTGGTTGAGTCCGTAAGAAAACTTAAGGAGGCAGGAGTTTATCCGGAGGTATTATGGCAGTAAAGTATGTATTTGTAACAGGAGGAGTGGTATCGGGCCTTGGTAAGGGCATCACCGCAGCATCTCTGGGCAGACTTTTGAAGGCCAGGGGCTACAAGGTGACCATGCAGAAGTTCGATCCCTACATAAACATCGATCCCGGCACCATGAACCCCATCCAGCACGGCGAGGTGTTCGTGACCGAGGACGGAACCGAGACGGATCTGGATCTGGGTCATTACGAGCGTTTCATCGACGAGAGCCTGGACAAGAATTCCAACGTCACCACCGGCAAGATCTACTGGTCTGTTCTGCACAAGGAAAGACGCGGTGACTACGGCGGAGGCACGGTTCAGGTCATCCCTCATATCACAAACGAGATAAAGAGCAGGTTTTACCGCAACTTCACCGATGACGAGACAAGGATTGCCATCATAGAGGTGGGCGGTACAGTGGGCGATATCGAGAGCCAGCCCTTCCTGGAGTCCATCAGACAGTTCCAGCACGAGGTGGGCCATGAGAACGCCATACTGATCCATGTGACCCTCATACCTTATCTTTCCGCTTCCCAGGAGCTCAAGACCAAGCCCACCCAGGCTTCGGTAAAGGACCTTCAGGGAATGGGTATCCAGCCCGACATCATCGTATGCCGCAGCGAATATCCTCTGGAAAACGGCATGAAGGACAAGATCGCCCTCTTCTGTAACGTGCCCAAGTCCAACGTGCTCCAGAACCTTGACGTGGAGGTGCTCTATGAGGCTCCCCTTGCCATGGAGAAAGAGCATCTGGCAGAGGTTGTATGCAAGAGCCTTAACCTTCCGGACAGCGAGCCGGATCTTTCCGAGTGGTCCGAGATGGTGGAGGCACTTAAGTCTCCCCAGCACGAGGTAGAGATAGCTCTGGTGGGCAAGTATACCCAGCTTCACGACGCCTATATCTCGGTGGTTGAGGCACTTAAGCACGGCGGCATACCCAGCCGCAGCAGCGTAAGGATCCGCTGGATAGATTCCGAGACCGTCACCGACGAAAATGTTGCGGAGACACTCAAGGGTGTGGACGGTGTACTGGTACCCGGAGGTTTTGGCTACAGAGGTATCGAAGGCATGATCAGCGCCATTAAGTATGCCAGGGAAAACAACATCCCCTATCTGGGACTTTGCCTGGGAATGCAGCTTGCCATAGTTGAGTTCGCAAGGCACGTGGTAGGCTACGAGGATGCCCACAGCATTGAGCTGGATCCCAACACCACCCATCCCGTCATCGCCCTGATGCCCGATCAGGCAGATATAGAGGATATCGGCGGAACCTTAAGACTCGGTTCCTTCCCCTGCGTGCTGGATCCTTCATCCAGAGCATATGGACTTTACGGTTCCGAGAATATAAACGAGAGACACCGTCACAGATACGAGGTAAACAACGACTACAGGGTGGCTCTCACAGAAAAGGGCATGAGCCTTTCCGGACTCTCGCCCGACGGCAGGATCGTTGAGATGTGCGAGATACCTTCACATCCCTTCTTTGTGGCTACCCAGGCACATCCTGAGTTCAAGTCACGCCCCAACAAGCCTCATCCCCTTTTCCGTGGGCTGGTAGAGGCTGCACTTAAAGGAAAAGTATGAACAACAATCAAAACCCCAACAACCCGGGTGGAAACAACAGACAAAACCCCGGAAACGGAGGCGGCAGACCGCCGCGCCGAACAACGGCATTCTTTGCAATGCTGGGCATTTCGCTGCTGCTGGTCCTCTTCATAAACTATCTTGTACAGATTTATGAAAAGCAGACCCGCCGCGAGATAACCTATAACGAATTCCTCACCATGCTAGATGAGGACAAGGTGGAAAAGGTGGAGATAGGTGAAGAGCAGATCACCATCACCCCCAAGATCACCGTGCCCGAGGATGAGAGAAAGACTCCGGAGGAGATCCGGGCCCAGATGCAGAGGGGAGAGATCACTCCCGAGCAGGCCATGGACCAGCTTCTGACAGCCAGCACGGCTTCGGAGGTCCTGGATATGACCTATTACACGGGTATCATGGACGATCCCGACCTGACGAAAAAACTGCTGGCGGCAGGGGTGGAGTTTAAGGAGACCATCCCGGACCACAGCCGTGATGTTTTCGTCTTCTTCGTAAACGTTATACTTCCCATTATCCTGTTCGTGGCCCTGTTCTTCTTTATCACCAGGCGCACAGGCGGCATGATGGGCGTGGGAAAGAGCACGGCCAAGGTCTATATGCAGAAGCGCACCGGCGTTACCTTTGCGGATGTGGCGGGCCAGGACGAGGCCAAGGAGACACTGCAGGAGTGCGTGGACTTCCTCCACAATCCCGACAAGTACGTAAAGATAGGCGCAAAGCTTCCCAAGGGCTGCCTTCTTGTGGGCCCTCCCGGAACGGGTAAGACCCTGCTTGCAAAGGCAGTTGCCGGAGAGGCCAACGTTCCCTTCTTCTCACTGGCGGGCTCAGACTTCGTTGAGATGTTCGTGGGTGTGGGTGCTTCCAGAGTCAGGGATCTTTTCTCCGATGCACAGAAGAATGCGCCCTGCATCATCTTCATAGACGAGATAGACGCCATAGGAAAGAGCAGGGATTCACGCTACGGCGGCGGCAATGACGAGAGGGAGCAGACCCTGAACCAGCTGCTGGCCGAGATGGACGGCTTTGATTCCGCAAAGGGTATCCTTATCCTGGCGGCCACCAACCGTCCCGAGATACTGGACAAGGCACTCCTGCGTCCCGGACGCTTTGACAGGCGTGTCATTGTTGAAAAGCCGGATCTTAAGGGCAGGATAGATACTCTCAAGGTTCACTCAAAAGATGTAAAGATGGATGAGACCGTGGACTTCAACGAGATCGCTCTTGCGACCTCCGGAGCCGTGGGTTCGGACCTTGCAAATATGGTAAACGAGGCTGCCATCAATGCGGTAAAGAACAAGAGGGAGTTTGTAAACCAGAAAGACCTCTTTGACGCCGTTGAGGTGGTGCTCATGGGCAAGGAGAAAAAGGACAGGGTGATGAGCAAGGAAGAGAGGCGCATTGTCTCCTACCACGAGATCGGTCACGCCCTGGTAAGCTGCCTTCAGAAAAACTCCGAGCCCGTGCAGAAGATCACAATAGTTCCCCGCACCATGGGTGCCCTGGGCTATGTAATGCATGTGCCCGAGGAGGAAAAATACCTTAACACCGAGGCAGAGCTTCGTGACAGGCTGGTATCCCTTCTCGGAGGAAGAGCTGCGGAAGAGATATTCTTTGACACGGTGACCACCGGTGCCTCAAACGATATCGAGCAGGCCACCAACCTGGCCTACAGAATGGTTACCCAGTATGGTATGAGTAAAAAGATCGGACTTGTGAACCTTGCAAGGACCGAGAGCAGATATCTGGACAACACCTTTTCGGTACACTGCTCCGAACTCAAGGAGTCGGAGATCGACGACGAAGTGGCCCGCATGATGAAGGACGCCTACAAAGAAGCCAAGAGAATGCTCAAGGACAACCGCGAGGTGATGGACGAGCTGGCCGAGTACCTTATAGCCAACGAGACCATCAGCGGCAAGGAGTTCATGAAGATATACCGCAGAGCCAAGGGACTTACCGAGGAGGAAAGCCCCGAGACCGAAGAGGAAAAAACCCCTGATGGAAGAGTTTAACATCGAGGAAGAACTCAAAAAGCTGCCTGCCAAACCCGGCGTGTATATAATGCACGACGCCCGGGACCGGATCATCTACGTGGGAAAGGCAGTGATCCTCAGGAACAGGGTGCGCTCTTACTTCAGGGAGAGCACGAAGAAGTCTCCCAAGATAAAGGAGATGGTAAAGCGCATCGACTATTTTGAGTACATAGTCACCGATTCCGAGCTGGAGGCACTGGTGCTGGAGTGCAATCTCATCAAGGAGCACCGGCCGAAGTACAACACCATGCTCAAGGATGACAAGACCTATCCCTACATCAAGGTCACGGTGGCTGAGGAATATCCCAGGCTGGTTTTTTCCCGCCGGATAAAGAAGGATGGGAGCCGGTATTTCGGCCCCTACACCAGCGCGGGAGCGGTAAAGGATACCATCGAGCTGATCTCAAAGATCTACAGGCTCAGGACCTGCCGTAAAAACCTGCCGGCGGAAAAGCCGGACAGGTGCTGTCTTAACCACCACATAGGCAGGTGCATGGGACCCTGCACCAACCTCTGCACCAAAGAGCAGTACGCCGAGGGAGTGGCGGGTGCCCTGCAGTTTCTGGGGGGTAATTATGACACCGTCATCAAATACGTGACGGACAGGATGATGGAAGCCTCCGAAAAGATGGAATACGAGGAGGCCGGAGTATACAAGGAGCTTCTGGGCAGCGTTAAGGCTGTGGCCCAGAAACAGAAGATATCCTACAGCGACGGAGAAGACAAGGATGTCATCGCCATGTACGGCATGGATGATGACGCGGTGGTCCAGGTTTTCTTTGTTCGGAACGGAAGGATGATAGGCCGGGAGCATTTCTTCATGACCGACGCGGGATGCGGGGACATGGGAGAAGGCGAGATACTCCAGACCTTCATCAAACAGTTTTACATGGGTGCCGCATTTATCCCCAGGCAGATCCTCTGTCAGCATGATTTTTCCGAGAGGGAGGTCATAGAGGAATGGCTTTCCTCAAAGAGGGGGGCAAAGACGGTTATAACCGTGCCCCAAAAGGGGATGAAGGAAAAGCTGGTGGAACTGGCGGCGGAAAACGCCCGGATGGTTCTCACCAAGGACAAGGAAAAGATAAGGCGGCGTGAGGGCCGTACCATAGGTGCGGCAAAAGAGATCGCAGCCCTCCTGGGGCTTAAGGGCATAGCCAGGATGGAAGCCTTCGATATTTCAAACACCTCGGGCTTTGAATCCGTGGGCTCCATGGTGGTATTCGAAAACGGATCTCCCAGGCGCAGCGATTACAGGCGCTTCAGGATAAAAACCGTACAGGGGCCCAACGATTACGCCAGCATGGAGGAGGTTCTGAGCCGGCGGTTCGAGCACGGACTTGCGGAGCGTTCCCGGGAGGATGTCGGCGATATAAGTGATTTCAACAGCTTCACCAGATTCCCCGACCTGATCATGATGGACGGCGGAAAAGGACAGGTGCATGTCTGTGAAAAGGTGCTGAGCGACCTGGGTCTTTCCATCCCTGTATGCGGCATGGTAAAGGATGACAGACACCGCACCAGGGAGCTTTACTTTGAGGACAGGTATGTTCCCATAGACACGGCATCGGAGGGGTTCAAACTCATAACCAGGATACAGGACGAGGCCCACAGATTTGCCATAGAGTATCATCGCTCCCTTCGCTCAAAGGCTCAGGTGAGATCGGTACTGGATGATATAAAGGGGATAGGTCCCGCCAGGAGAAAGGCACTGCTTAAACAGTTCGGCTCCGCGGAGGGAGTGGCAGCTGCCACCGCAGAAGAGCTTGAAAAGACACCGGGGCTGGACAAGGCATCGGCGCAGGCGGTATACAGGTTTTTTAAAGGAGAAGGATAATGCAGTCAGTCAACATGAAGACCGTGATGGAGAAATTCCACATGAACAACTTTACGCCGGAGATAGATCTTGAGAGCGTAAGGATCACCCAGCCGGATATCAGCCGTCCGGGCATGCAGCTTTCCGGCTACTTCGAGCACTACGAAGCCAACCGTGTTCAGATCATCGGTTACACCGAGTACTGCTACATGCAGCAGATGAGCGAGGAGCACAGGAACGAGATATACACCAGGCTCATAAACCAGCCCATGCCCTGCTTCATTTACTGCAGGGATCTGGAGCCCGACGAGATATTCCTGCAGCATGCAAAGGAGAGAGGGATACCGGTCTTCAACACCTCAAAGGCCACATCGGCTTTTTCCGCCGAGATCATCCGCTGGCTCAACGTAAAGCTGGCACCCTGCATCTCCATCCACGGAGTTCTGGTGGATGTATACGGCGAGGGAGTTCTGATCACGGGCGAGAGCGGCATAGGTAAATCCGAGGCTGCCCTGGAGCTCATAAAGAGAGGCCACCGTCTGGTTTCCGACGATGTGGTGGAGATCCGCAAGATCAGTGAGGAAACCCTGACGGGAAGCGCACCGGACATAACCCGGCATCTCATAGAGCTGAGAGGTATCGGAATCGTGGACGTGAGATCCCTTTTCGGTGTATCCTCCGTAAAGGACGAGCAGGATATAGATCTGGTCATCCATCTGGAGGAGTGGGACAAGGAAAAGGACTACGACCGTCTGGGACTGGAGGAAGAGTATACCGAGTATCTGGGCAACAAGGTGGTATGCCATAACATACCCATAAGGCCCGGCAGATCACTGGCCATCATATGCGAGTCTGCCGCCGTTAACTACAGACAGAAAAAGATGGGCTACAACGCGGCGCAGGAGCTTTACAAGAGAGTACAGAGCAATCTGGCAAAGAAGAAGGAAGAGGAGTAAAAGAAAATGGGAGGATATGCGATTGGAGTAGACGTAGGCGGCACCACTGTCAAGCTGGGACTTTTCACCGGCGAGGGAGAGCTTATCAGCAAGTGGGAGATACCCACCAGAACCGAGAACGGAGGAGAGAACATACTTCCGGATATAGCTGCTTCCATAGACGAAAAGCTGGCTGAGTCCGGCATAGACAAAAAAGAGGTTATGGGCTGCGGCATCGGAGTTCCCGGACCCGTGGACAGCGCCGGAGTGGTGAGACGTGCGGTAAACCTGGGCTGGGATTTCTTCAATCTGGAGGAAAAGGCCACACAGCTTTTCGGAATGCATGTATACGGAGGAAACGACGCCAACGTGGCAGCTCTGGGAGAGGCCTGGAAGGGCGCGGCAGCGGGCTATTCCACCTCGGTAATGGTCACGCTGGGCACCGGAATAGGCGGAGGCGTTATCATTAACGGAAGGATAATGACCGGCGTGACCGGAGCCGGCGGAGAGATCGGCCACATTCACGTCAACGACGAAGAGACCATCCCCTGCAACTGCGGAAACTGCGGTTGTATAGAACAGTATGCATCCGCCACCGGTATCGCAAGACTGGCAAGGGAAAGACTTGAGAAGAACGACGACGCCAGCTCATTAAGGGGCATTGAGGAAGTCACAGCCAAGGACGTATTCGATGCGGTTAAGGCCGGTGACAAGGTTGCCATAGAGATCGCCGAGCGTTTCGGAAAATATCTGGGAGACACTCTTGCGGCCATAGCCTGTGTCATCAATCCCGATGTTATCGTTCTTGGAGGCGGAGTTTCCAAGGCCGGCGACATCCTCATAGGATTTGTTGAAAAGAACTTTACCAAAAATGTATTCCACGCAAGCCGCGGCACCAAGTTCGTCATTGCATCCCTTGGAAACGATGCGGGTATCTACGGCGGAGCAAGAATGGCCATAAACGGGATCGGATAATTACTTCAGAGTTTATTAATGGCAGACGGATCGATAGGCAAAACCGACAGAGAGCGGATCATAGACGCGTTGAAAGAGCTTCAGCGGGGCGGACTGTCCGGGGTGTCGTTTTCGGAGCTTGAGGACAGGGAACTGGCCTCGGAATTTGAAAAAGCTCTCGGCAGGATAAGGAAGACAAGAAACTCCTATCTTACGAGAGTGAACGACGCCATGAGGAGGCAGTCTGACGGGAGCAATCTGCGCAGGCTTCTGGACCGGGTGGATGAGCAACACGATTCCATCAAATCACTTCATGCCCTTAAGGACAGGCTCAGGTTTTCCATGCGCCTGATGGAGGAGTACGGCTTTGAGATGCTGGCTGTTTCGCGGCAGATCAGAAACACCTGTGAGCCCTGTGTGGACGACATGAGAGGCAGCTATGCCGAGATAAAAGATCTTGTGGATGAACTTAAATCCACCGTTGAGGAGATAAGCCTGGGATTCCTGACTTTGGATGCGGAGCTTCCGCATGAGGTATATGACATTATCGATAAGTTTCTTCTGATGATGAACAAATGCACGTCCGCTCTTGAGAACAGAGGGGATACGATCCACGAGACTACCGACAGCCTTGAGGCCATCGAGGCCAGGGTCCAGTCGGTGGTAGCAGATGTTGAATCCATTAACAGCCTGATAAACGAGCAGAATCTTAATACCGGAGTAGTGCTTGACGGAGTGGAGCACATAACGGAGAGCAGCGAGGCCATGACCCTGGAGTGTTACAGCACCGGACGTCATCAGAACAGGGTGACCAGAGAAATGGACCTTATTCGGAGCGATCTTATCCGGGGAAATATCGAGCTCGGTGTACACGATCTTCTCAGGATATTCGAGGTGGATCATCTTCTCTACGTATGGAACCTTTACAGCCATATAATGGAGATGGATACCCTTAAGGATTCCGATTTTATG
Source organism: Lachnospiraceae bacterium (assembly GCA_017544285.1). GTDB lineage: Bacteria > Bacillota > Clostridia > Lachnospirales > Lachnospiraceae > UBA1753. The sequence goes on from JAFYEL010000003.1 coordinate 15,742, forward strand.
AAGGGTGACGACACCAGGTTTTTCCAATGGTGCAAAAAGATCCGGGAGGATCCCGTTCTCACTTCCCGGGCCTATATCACCGCCGTGGAGGGACATAATGACGTATACAGACATGGAGCGGCATGCTGCAATGCCAGAAACGATTTTGACATGATGCTCACCAGGAAGGAATTTGAAAAGACCCTTGAAAGCTATGAAAAATTCACTTCCGGTCTCGATGAGCTTCATAAGCTCTATATAAAAAACGGTGTGGAGGATGTCGGGTCCGTGTGGAAAAATCCATAGCATTATGGTAGAATTGCTTTATTACCTTGTGATCAATGGGGGCAAATATGCAGGAACTGACCGTTGAGGCAAAAATAGAAAATATGCATGAGGTCTTTTCTTTCATGGCAAAAGAGCTTGAGCGGCAGGGGTGCGACAGGCAGTTTATCCTGCAATGCAAGCTCTGTGCGGAAGAGATCTTCATGAACATATCGAGTTATGCCTACAACCCCGATACGGGGCCGATCAGGATGGAGATAGAGATCCGGAGGGACGGTACGTCCACTGCCAGAGCGATCATGACATTCCATGACAGAGGCAGGCCCTTCAATCCTCTTGAACAGGAAAAGCCGGATCTGCGCTCCGACCTTGATGAGCGCCCGGTGGGCGGTCTGGGCATATATATAGTGACTTCGGTCATGGACAGGGTCACATACAGATACAGGGATAACGAAAACATTTTAACGATCGAGAAAGAAATCAGGAATTGATTTTTGAGGTGATACTTAAGAATGGAGATTTTAAAGTCGAATGAAAACGGAGCAGTGAAGCTTCAGGTAAAGGGTGAGATTGACGGTTCCAACGTAAAGGAATTCGAGCTTTCTCTCAGGGAGGCCTCCAAGTCGACAGATAAAATGATTCTTGATCTTGACGGTCTGGAATATGTTTCGTCTGCCGGTCTCAGGGTATTCCTGATAATGCAGAAGCAGATGGGTGACGGCCTTGTGATAAAGAACGTCACCGGAGAGGTAAAGGATATCTTTTCCCTTACCGGTTTTGTCAAGCTGCTCAATATCCGGGAGGATGAATAATCTGCAGCATGACCGAGCTTACACGCGAAATTTCAAAGATCATACCGGAGGAAAGACTTCTGACCGATGAGCCCATGAGATTGCACACCACCTTCAGGGTGGGGGGCAGAGCGGCCTGGTTCGCAAGGGTTTGCAGCGAGGCGGAGCTTTCGCAGCTGCTGTCCCTGTTAAAGGGCAGGACACCGTACTATATAGTGGGAAACGGAAGCAATCTGCTGGTGTCGGACAAGGGTTATGACGGAGTGATCATCAACCTCACCGGAGGCTTTGAAGAGATAGGCATCGAAGGCACCGTGATAAGTGCCGGATCCGGTGCTCTTCTGGTAAAGACCTCAAATGAGGCGCAGCACTCAGCCCTCACTGGACTTGAGTTTGCCGCAGGCATACCCGGAAGTATCGGAGGTGCCGTGGTCATGAACGCAGGCGCCTACGGCGGAGAGATCGCACAGGTCATTAAAAGCGTCAGAGCCATGGAACCTGACGGAAATATCCTGACTCTTCAAAAAGAAGATCTTATGCTGGGCTATCGTACCAGCATCTTTAAGACAAGAGAGCTTGTCTGCCTGCAGGCGGTGTTTGAGCTTGAAAGAGGCGATGCCTTGGCGATAAGGCGGACCATGGACGAGCTCAACGAAAAGCGAAGACAGAAGCAGCCCGTGGAATTCCCCAGTGCGGGCAGCACCTTTAAAAGGCCTGAGGGCTATTTTGCAGGGAAACTCATAATGGACGCGGGACTTTGCGGATACAGGGTCGGAGGAGCCATGGTATCCGAAAAGCATTGCGGCTTTGTGATAAATGCGGGAGAGGCCACGGCCTCCGACGTCAAAACGCTGATGGACGAGATCACACAGAGGGTTATGGAGAAGTTCTCCGTTAGGCTCGAGCCGGAGGTATGCATGATCGGGGATTTTTAATTTGCCCTTTACATCCCCGGTTAAATTGTTTAATATAGGGCTTGGTATTTCAGATCACAGGGGGGTCTAGTAGTCTTAGTTTTTCAAAGGAGTATGCAATGAAGAAAAAAACAATAGCTATCAGACTCGGTGCAGATCAGGACAGACCCATCGCCATGCTCGTTCAGGTGGCAACCAAATTTGACAGTAATATCCATATCGAGAGCGGAAATAAATTCGTAAACGCAAAAAGTATCATGGGCATGATGACCCTTGCCGTTGAAAACGGTGAGGAGCTCACCGTTGTTGCCAACGGCAGCGACGAGGATGAGGCTATCTCCAGCATGGAAGCTTACCTTACAGGTGGAGCTGACAAATAAATCATTCAAATTAAGAAAGGGGAAATACTAATGGCTTTAGTAACAACTACCGAAATGTTCAAGAAGGCTTATGACGGCGGATACGCAGTCGGCGCTTTCAACGTAAACAACATGGAGATCGTCCAGGGTATTACCGAGGCAGCAGGCGAACTGAAGAGCCCCGTTATCCTTCAGGTTTCCAAGGGTGCACGCGCATACGCGAACCACACCTACCTGGTTAAGCTCGTAGAGGCAGCTATCCAGGAGAATCCCG
>JAFYEL010000004.1 GCA_017544285.1 Lachnospiraceae bacterium
ATCTTGGAAGATATTATTGACCATACTCGACGACAACGACTTGCTCGACGTGAATATCATCTCGCCTTGCGCAATTGCCTTCGAACATATCAAACTTAGTAAAACATATACTGTAATTTTTTGTCAGAGTCAACAAAAAAACCGCATAAAATGCGGTTTTTTTGGACGTTATCTACATCTTGTGGTTGTCATAAATTACAGGCACAATTTGTGGGTCATCTCACCTGGCCTTTTTCACCTTTATCTTTGCGGTGAATTTCTTTCCGTATATGTTGAAGGGGATAGAAACCGTACCCTTCTTTAACGCCTTAGCCGCTGTGATATGGATCCTTCCGTCGGCTCCTATGCCTATGTTAAGATCCTCCGAGAGAACTCGCTTGTTCTTGTTCACAAGCTTTCTGAAGGCCGTGTCGCCCGGTGAGTTCGCGGCATTTTTGAAAGTCAGTGGCATATCCAAAACTATGTCGATATCCGTTGCCCGAGTGTCTATAGTTGCTACAAGCCCCTTCTTTGCCTTTTTGTTGTCAATATCTATCCTGTTGCCGGAGACCCATACCTCACTTATCGCAGGTTGTAAAACAGTTACATCCAGCGTCACGGTGATGGCGCCGTTCTCTTGGGGAATGGTATATTCTATCCTTGCGGGCTTGTCCTTTTCGGTTGCCTTCTTGGCAGTGAGCACTCCCTTGGAGCTGACTTTTACAAACTTTTTGAACTCGGGTGCTATGGTGATCTTTGAGCCTGCCTTTTTGCTTAAGCCCGTCAGATTTACCTTTGTTCCCTTTGCGAGGGTCACACTCAGAGCCACAGCTCCGTTCTTTGCCGCAGGAGCCGCGTCTATGCTGTATGTCTTCTTGTTCTTTTTGTTTGCAGATACTGTAACCCTGGCGGTATCATTAACGCTTCCCCTGCCTTCTGCCTGTGCTTCGACAGCCTTTTCCTGAGGGGTTTTTCCGTCCTCACCATTGTCTCCGTAGTATACTTTGCTCTCCACGTTTTTTCCTGCAAGAGCAAACCTTCCGGTCTCATCCTTTATGTAGAGATGGACATCATCAAATTCCACCTCTCCCTGTCTGGATACAAACAGTCCGACGTATTCATAATCTCCGTCAATGGTTGCCAGTTTGAAATCATATCCGCCGGTCTGGGTAGGCTCGCTGCCAAAGGTGCAGGCATATCCATCACTGTTGGATACTATTTTAAGGTCATATGATTTACCGACCTCTATTGTCTCCTTTGTGAGCTTTTCCATACCTCCCAGAGTTGTTCCGGCCCGGTAGAAGCAATTGCATTCACCGGGGTTCGTAAGGGATCCGGCTGCCACATAGTTAGATACTATGGTATTGTCCTTCAGGTTAAGATACATATCGTCTCTGGCCATAATGCCAAAGGCCCCCTGCTTGTCCCCGGTAAGGATATCCTTTATGGTAGCGCGGGCAGTAAAGACATATTCCGATCCGACAGGCAGCTGATAATAGTACATGCAAAAACCGTCTTCCTTTTCAGTGACCTTTCCACCCTTGAGCTGAGTTGCCTTGATGACCGCTTTGGAATCCGCTGTGGAGCTGAAGGAAAAATAATCCTTCGAGGTTGAACCTATGGAGCCAAAGATGGTCGGATTGAACGTAAGTCCGTCGGGAGTCGTGTATTGAGATCCATATAACGTGCTCACACCGGTGGGCGCCTTATAAGGGGGAATTACGTATCCGGGCAGCGGTTTGAGTTCACTCTGTACAGGAACCGGAAGTACTTCCTTTACGACAGGAGAAAGAGCGGATGTAACATCCTTTTGAATCTCTTGCGCAAAAAGCCTTGCGACAACCTTTGCTCCGTAATCATTCAGATGCGTATCATCCACGGTGTCACTTCTGTGACTGCTCCAGCTATGCATGTAAAGTGTGCTGTTCTCACTTATACTGTCACTTGTCTGGGGGATAGACATATAATAATCTCTTGTGACATTAGTCAGATCTACCAGGTGAATATCATTATATTTTGCCGCAAAATCCCTGATAGCTTTTGAGTAATCTCCCTTGTAGCCTTCCGGAATATCGGTCTTTTGGGATGTGTCATGTATCTTTGCACCTTCGTATTTCCCGGTGCTGTCCCTGCGTACGATCGGTGTGCACAGGATCGTTTCCGCCTCCACTTCATGGGCGGGAAGATAGTAATAATTATAAAGATAATATGCTATCGACTCCTCGTCATTTTCATCTGCACTGGGCTTTGTATAAGTCGAATTCAGGTTTTCGTACTTCTCATCATTATGTCCGAAACAGATAATGAGAACGTCTCCTTTTCTGATGCCATCATCACCCATCAGCTGTTGGGTATACTCAGCCCGGGTTACAAAATCCCTGGAGCTTCTTCCCGAAAGAGCGATGTTTCTGATCTCATAATCATCATTCAGATATTCATGGAGCTTGGTACCCCATCCGTATCTGGGATAATAGTATTTATCCTTGTGGGTAGTAGGGTCGCCCTCCGTTGTCTCGTAGGTGCAGACCGTAGAGTCTCCGACTAACCAAATCCTATTGCGACTCTCCTTGGCTACATCCTCGGATTTTCTGTTGCTTCCGGCCTCAGTTGCCTCGTCCGCTTCGGTTCTCAAAGCAGCTTCCTCCGGCAGAATATCCATATTGTCCTCCGGTTCCCCGGCATAGGCGGGAACACTCATACCTGTCATTACCATAGCGGCGCTAAGCACGAGCGCCATCGTTCTTTTCAATCTTTTAAAAAACATATACCCTCCAATTTTACTATTACTTAAGATCTACAGGTGCAATATTGTCCATATCGTCGAAATCCTGATTCTCGCCTACCATACCCCAGATAAAGGTGTAGTTCGATGAGCCGCAGCCCATGTGTATGGACCAGCTGGGTGAGATCACAGCCTCCTCATTGTGCATGAAGATGTGTCTGGTCTCCTCCTGCTCACCCATGAAATGGGTTACAAAGCCGTCTGCGGGAACCTCAAAGTACATATACACTTCCATGCGTCTGTCATGGGTGTGACAGGGCATTGAATTCCATACCGAACCGGGCTCAAGGTGAGTCATGCCCATCTCAAGCTGGCAGCTCTCAACCTGACCGGGAAGTATGTACTTGCAGATGGTGCGGTGGTTTGAGGTCTCAAGGGATCCAAGCTCAACCTTGTTCTCATCCTTTACTATCACAACGCCCTCCGCCGGTGTGCCCTCGGGCTTTATGAGCACCGTGGGATAGGTCATGTGTGCCGGTGCGCTGTTGATATAGAATTTTGCGGGCTTTGAAGCATCATCGCTCTTAAAGCTTACATCCTTTGCTCCCATGCCTATGTACATGGCCTCTCTGTGGGCCACGTTATAAGCCTTTCCGTCTATGGTGATGACACCGGCGCCGCCGATGTTGATGACGCCCATCTCACGCCTCTGAAGGAAATACTCTGCGCGAAGCTCGTCTCCCGCAGTGAGCTTAAGCTCCTTTGAAACCGGAGTGGCGGATCCGAAGATGATGCGGTCTATGTGGCTGTAAACCAGATAGATCTCATCCTCACGGAATACCTTCTGAACCAGGAATTCCTCTCTGATCCTGGCGGTGTCATAGTGTTTTACATCTCTGGGTGATGCTGCTGTTCTGAGTTCCATTTTTGTACCTCCTGTGTTTTCGTCATTCTTCCGTTATGACTGTTTTTGTTTTCGGTTTCGTTTTTTATTTTTGTTTTTTGTTTTATTTACAGCTTTGTTATCAGCTTTGGTTTCGGTTTTATTTTCGGTTTTATTTTCGGTTTTATTTTCAGCCTTGGTTTCGGTTTTATTTTCGACTTTGTTTTCGGCTTCGGTTTCCGATCCGTTCTCGATCATGTTCTCGGTCTCGCTTTCGGACTCTTCCCGGGCTTCACTTACCGCTTCGGATCCCGCTTCCTCGAGCCTTTCCCTCGCCTTCCGTTCCTCTTCCTCGAACCGCTTGAATATACCGTCGTAAAGAGTGGATGAAAGATATGCGGGCACCGTAAATCCAAAGAGGAAACATATGGGAATGAAATAGGTCTTAAAAAACAGGCCTGCCCAGGGCGCCGCGGTTACAATGACCATGGAAATGGATTTGATGGGATTGTACACTCCCATGGCATAGGCATTTCTGATGGTACCCCTGCAGGTGTTGTTGTAATGGGAAAGCACCGGGAAAATAAAAACGAGCCCCACGGTAGCCACTGCCAGCAGGAAGTAAATGACCATCCTGTACATGCCCGGCAGGGTCACTATACCCTTGTAGAGCAGGTAGGCGTCCACCGCCAGCGCAAGATAGATCAGAAAGGCGGGGATCCATATGATGGTGGCCTGTTTGAAGTTTTCCCTGAAGGATTTAAAAAAGTTCTTTGTAATATAGCCCTCCTCATTGTGGAGCATCCTCAGGACCACATAGTGCATCGCCGTGAATGCTGCCCCGGCCGTAAAAATTGGCAGGCTGCAGACTATCACCAGGATGTTCAGCCACAGAAGGTTGAATACCTTATCGAAGAACCGCATGAAGGGTCCCTCTAATCCGAAAAAATCCGACATTACTTAAGCCTCTTTATCTCAGTGTAAGCCATAAGGAAGGGACCCACGCCCTTGGCGTCATCCTCCACTATGGGCTCGGACATGTAGTAGTCATAGGTGCCCGGACGATTGCCCTTTCCGCCAAGGCCTGCCACCAGACAGATACCGCCCAGGTGGAGATCACCCTTTTCGTCGGTGGTAAGATACTTGTCGCAGACTCCGTTAAAGGCCTTTATACCGTACTGCCTCATGCTCTCATCCAAAAATCCCAGCCTTACTCCCCGCAGGATGGCATAGGCTAAGATAGAACTGCCGCTGGTCTCCAGGTAGTTCTTCTCCATGCCGCCGTAGTTGATGACCTGATACCACATTCCGCTCTCGTCCTGGTATTTTACAAGGGCGTTCATGAGAGACACAAAACGGCTGCGAAGAGTCTCATACCTTTCGCCGTCTGCGGGATCCGCCTTGTCAAGCGTATCAAGCAATGCCATGGAAAACCAACCCAGGGCCCTGAGCCAGAAGTGCTGTGAAAGACCCGTCACCCTGTCGCACCAGAACATCTCCCTTGAGCAGTCAAAGGCATGATAGTAAAGGCCGGTGCGCTCGTCCTTCATGTTTTTTTCAACGTTGTCAAACTGAAGGTAGATGTCATCCACGCCCTCGCCGTTTCTGTATTTTCTGACATACTCCATGTAGAAGGGCTGGCACATATACAGGCCGTCAAGCCATACCTGGTTGGGGTAGATGTTTTTATGCCAAAAGCTCCCCTCGACGGTGCGGGGCATTTTTTCTATCTGTGAAAAGATCAGGTGGATCGCCTTTTCGTACTTTTCCTTGCCGGTGAGTGCGTAGAGATCGAAGAGTGTCTTGCCGGCGTTTACGTTGTCGATATTGAGCTCTTCCACATCGTAGCCGTCGATGGTACCGTCTTCAAATACCTTTGCGTCAATATAATTGTCAGCAAAATCCAGGTATTTCTTTTCGCCGGTGATGGCATGCATCTCCATAATGGCCTTTATCATGCAGCCGTCGATATAATCCCAGTCCGCCTTTTTACCCATGCGGATCTTTTCGATGTTCCAGATGGGACGATCCGGCGTACTCTTTTCCATTATCTCTTCGATATACTTTTCGATTCTTTCCATGATTCCTCTTTCTTTGATATATTTGCGCCTCTGATACGATCAAAATCCTTATTTTGACAATACTTTGTCATTCCGCCGATATAGTGGTACAATGTAGGACATGAACGAAATAACACTCACGGTTGACCCTCATATGAATGAAGGCGATACCACATTCTATTCTATCACAAAAGCACTCGATAGCATAGACAGTTCTTTCGACGGAAAGGTTGTCATCAGCATAGCTCCCGGGGTATATGAGGAGCGCATCGAGATATGGCGTTCCAATGTACATCTGGTGGGCAAAGGCAGGTTTGCCAGCGACACTGTCATCACCATGTCCTACGGTGCATTTGACATCATGGAGGACGGTTCAAAACGCGGAACCTTCCGCTCCTACACCATGCTCATCGCCGCCTCCGATGTGAGCCTTGATCACCTCTCCGTTGAAAACAACAGCGGTGAGCCCTTAAAGCGCGGACAGGCCATTGCACTCTATGCCGACGGTGACAACATCCGGGTGACGGACTGCCGGCTCATAGGGCGTCAGGATACTCTTTTTACAGGTCCTCTGCCCCCTAAGGAAATACAGCCGGGCGGCTTCATCGGCCCCCTTCAGAACGCACCAAGAGTAAACGGGCACCAGTACTACAAGCAGTGCTTTATCTCGGGGGACGTGGATTTCATCTTCGGAAGCGCCAGCGCCACCTTTGATGACTGCTATATTGAATCCGTATGCCATGTTCCCTCTAAAAAGGAAACGGACACCATCCAGGGCTATGTCACCGCTCCATCCACTCCCGAAGGTCAGGAGGAGGGTTACGTATTTTTGCACTGTTCCTTTATATGCCGCGGGCTGATGCCCCGCACAGTCTACCTCTCCCGTCCCTGGCGCAATTTTGCCCGGGCACATTTTGAGGACTGCATGATCGGTGAGCACATCCGGGATGAGGGCTTTCACGACTGGAACAAGACCGAGGCAAGGGAGACCGTAAAATACACGGTTAAAAACTGCTACCGTCCCGCAGGTGAGCCTTTCCGGGCCCTTGCACCCTTTGCCGAAAATCTGTAAGGAGACTGCATTGAAGGTAAAAAACAATAAAAATATATGGATATTTCTGGCCGTTGCTTTTGTGATCTATTTTTTTACGGCCTTTTATTACAACTATCAGGCAGAATCTACCATGGCCTCCGCCGATCTTTCCGATGAGGAGCGCTCCATGTGCGATCTGAATGAGCTTGACGGTGACAGGCTTTCCCTTACCGTGCCTCCCACCTACGTCAACGACGCCTCTCAGGCCGACCTTGACGCGGCCGCCAAAGCAAACGGTTACGAATCCATAACTCTCAACGAAAACGGAAGCGCCACCTACGTGATCACCAAGGCCCAGCATCTTGAGATGCTGGATAAGCTCTCTCAGGGTATCCGCGAAAAGATGGCATCCATTCCCGGAAACGGAAGTTACAAAAACATAACCTCCGTGGACTCCGACGATGACTTCACCGAATTTGAGATCCACACGAAGGTGGATAAGCTTTCCGACAAGGAATCCATGTCGGCGATAAACCTGAAGCTCCTTTCAACCATGTACCATGCCTTCAAAGGAGAGGGAAACGCCCCCTTTGCAGTGGTATACTACGGAAAGGACGGCTCGGTCATCGCAAAGACGGATTAAAGCGCGTCATAAATGCCCTGTATGTACTCTCTGGTCTCCACCGTGTTTTCGGGCACGGTGTTTTCCAGAGTAACGTGTGCATAGGGCTTTTTTTCTTTTACAAACTTAAGGATCCTTTTGTAGCTCTCTCCCATACCGCCCTTGCCGGCGGCTACGGAGTCAAGGCCGCTCCCATCTTCTTTAACCTTGAAATCCTTGATATGGACCATGGCAATATCCGGTCCAAGAAGGTCGATGGCCTCGTCTATTATCTCATCCCTGCGGTCTATGTTTGATATATCCAGAAGATTCACCGGATCAAAGATTATCTGGAGGTTGGGTGAACCGATCTCGTCAAGCACCTGCCTTGCCCTTTTGGGGTTGCAGACAATATGCTTGAACACCGGCTCGATCGCAAAGATGACTCCGGTCTTTTCCGCATACTCCACAACGGGCCTGACGTTTTTGATAAATATCCCCAGGGCCTCTTCGCTGTGATTCCTCTCTTCAAACTTGTACTCTTTATTTACCGCACCGGTCTCCGTGCCCACTACGCCGCTGCCTAAAATGGAGGCAAACCGCATATGTGCCAGATACCTGTCGGTATTTTTCTTAAGGGCTGCCTCATCGGGAGTGGCAAGGTTTAAGTAGCATCCCAACACGGCTATGTCTATTTCATTTTCCCAAAAGATCTGCTTAAGATACATGGCAAGTCCCGGGGTCATGGCACTGTTGTCCACAGAATACTCGCTTACGACCTTTTTCAGTGCCAGATGTCCGCATAAGAAGCCCTGCTCATGGGCTATCTTAAGCCTCTCCTCCAGGGGCGCTTTTTTAATATCATGAAGTCTTATTCCGAGTCTCATATCAATCCACCTGTCCCGACAGTTCATCGATGCCTTCAAGGATGGTCTTTTCACCCTCCTGACCCTCTACGCTCACGTTTTCTATGGTGAGCTTCTTTACGTTTCTGGCATAGAACCCCCTGCGGGTATACTTGTCAACGCCGCTGGACATAATGGGCTGTCCCTCCGTAGGGTTAGGGCTGTAGGTTACTTTAATGTTCTTAAGCACTATCTCTTCTATCTTTTTCTCGGGGAGACCGTCAAACCAGAAGGCTGCCACATGACATTCCTTCGCGTTGATGTCTTCAAAGGTAAACTTCCGAAGATCGGGAGTCCGGTCGTCCACGGGCATCACCTCACGGCTCTGCACGTATTCGGTCTTGCCGTCGGGATCGCAGAAATAAAATGCGTTTGCGGTGAAGGGCGTCATGACGTTGTCCATGTCTATCCTGCGGAAGGTTATGCCGTCGAGTATGGCATCTTTGCCACGGCCGCGTCTGGTCTTTATGCGAAGGCCTCTGTCGGTGTGCGAAAACTCACAGTCTTCAACGGTCATGTCAATGATACCGCCTGCCATCTCGCTGCCCAGTGTAACGGCACCGTGTCCGTCCTCCATGAGGCAGTGGTGAATATGCAGATTTTTGGAAGGTGTCTTATAGGTCTTTCCCATATAGACCTTGCCGGCCTTGACCGCGATACAGTCGTCACCGAGTGAGAACTTTACGCCCGCGATCTCAACGTTATTGCAGCTCTCGGGATCAAGTCCGTCGGTGTTTGGAGAATCGCAGGGATTGTCGATGGTGACATTGTAAAATCCCAGATCATCCGAGAAAAACGGATGAATGGTCCATGAGGGTGAGTTCTTAAGGGTCAGCCCCTGAAGGGTCACGTTTTTACATCCGTGTATGAAAAACAGCCTGGGTCTGTATGCGATATTAAGGACCTTGGGATCTTTCCACCAGTTCTCCCGGGATGCTCCTCCGTCCAGTATTCCTCTGCCGTATATGTTGACGTTTTTGGCGTTATAACCTGTGAGTATACCGGCAAACATGGGCAGGGGATTTCCCTCCCAGGTTCCGGGAAGATATTCACCCTTTTCATCCGTGGTAACTATGCGGCCGGGAATACGAGAAAATGCTTCTCTGTCGGTGCGTGCTATAAGACGGGCCCCCTCCGACAGTTCAATATTGATATCGTCCTTGATAAAGATGTTGCGGATCAGATAATCACCGGCAGGAATGAGCACACGGCTGTCCTTGGGGCATATCATGATGGCAGTCTGGATAAAGGTGGTATCATCCTGCTTTCCGTCGCCCTTTGCGCCTATGTCTTTTACATTAATGGTCACGTATTCGTGATCCGTGACAAACTCGCATTTAGCGTACTTTCCGGCTGCCACCGCCTCAACGCATATCTTTGTATCCGGGGTAAGGTCATAAAGGGATGTGACAACCGTCTCGGATTTGCCCCATGCGCATCCGTTGACAAAGAGCTCATAGCTTTCCTTTGCCCTGTATTTGCCCTCGTCCGGAAGCTGCAGGACCGCAAAGCGTCCGCCTTTTTTGAGGACTTTGATCTGTGCTGCGGCCTGCTCTCTGGCCGTCCTGAGGCTTTCAGGGATCTGAGGTACATCCTGTGGCTGTGACGCCTCAAGCTGTTTTGCTACCTCGTCTCTTTTGTCCTGTATTGAGCGATAAAGCTCATATATCTGAAAATCCATCTGATCAAGGGTCTGATCGGCGATGGATACGTATTCTCTCTTTTCGTCATCGGAAGCAAGCTTTTCGGCCGCCTCCAGCAGAGCATTTGTAAGCTCGATGTATCTGTCTTTTTTACCTTCTTCCCTCTGGGATCTCATAAGAGCGGGAATCTCTCTGTAGTCAGCTATCATATACCCTCCATAGTTGGCAAAGGGCGCCATATTTTCATATGACGCCCTTGAAAACCTGAAATAATTAACTGCTTACTCTTTTACGGCTCCGATGTTTACGCCCTTAACGAAGTACTGCTGCAGGAAAGGATAAGCTATCATGAAAGGCAGGATAGCGCAGATGATTCCGGCATACTGCAGTGTTTCGTTTGCCACCTTGTAGGAGGTGTTCGGCGTATCACCGTCCATGACCAGGTTTCTCAGCTTGTACTGGAAGTTTGTCTGATCGGGATTGGTGATGTAGATCTTTGCCGTGGTGTAATCGTTCCAGATCGCCACTGCGAACATAAGTCCTATGGAAGCAAGCGCCGCCTTTGAAAGCGGAAGCACGATCTTGGTGAAGATACCCATGGGGGTACAACCGTCGATCTTTGCTGCCTCGTAAAGGGACTCGGGAATGCCCTCGAAGAAGTTCTTCATGAGGACTATGTTGTATACGTTGATACCGTGCTTAACAACCAGTATCCACATATTGTCAACAAGACCCAGCTGCTTCATGACCAGGTACTCGGGGATCATACCGCCGGTAAAGATCATGGTGAACAGAAGGAAGAAACCAAGGCCGGCACGTCCGGGCATATCAGCCTGCGCAAGCACATATCCGCCCAGTGTACAGAGCAGAAGTCCAAGTGCGGTACCGCAGATCGTGGTGATCACGGAGTTCAGCAGCGGACGATAGAGTGCCTTTGTTTCGAAAATTGTACGATAACCGTCGATGGTGGGCCTGTTCGGGAAGATCTGGAACTGATACATACCAACCGCGTTGAACGAATCGACCAGAACCTTCCAGATAGGGATGAGTATCAACAGTGCAAGTACGATAAATATAAGATAATTCACAAAGTCGAAAAGACTGAATTTAAATTTCCTCATACTGTCGCTCCTCCCTTAAATGATACCGCGGCCGCGAACCTTCTTGCTCAATGCGTTACATATAAGAACAAGGGCGCCGCCCACAAGCGACTTAAACAAGCCGACCGCCGTGGAGTAACCGTAATTGGGATTGGCCGCAAAGGCCTTGGCGTAAATGAATGTGGAGATAACGTCCGAAACATCCATAACCGCGCTGTTGTAAAGCACGAATACCGACTCGAAGAGGTTCATAACCTTTGCAAGGTTAAGAATGAGAACGACTACGATGGTGTTTGCAAGAGCGGGTACGGTTACGTACCAGATCTTCTGCATACGGGTCGCTCCATCGATGTCGGCTGCTTCGTAAAGCTCGGGGTTAACGCCCGACAGGGTAGCCAGGAAGATAATGGTTCCCCATCCGGTTTCTTTCCAGATGTTGATGATGTAGAAGATAGGACGCCATAAGGTCTTGTCCTGAAGGAACATCTGGGTCTTAAGTCCCATATCCTGAAGCATACCGTTTACCATACCGTTTGCGGCATTGGGCGAGAGTATCATGGAGAAGATACCTGCGACAACGGCCCAGGACATAAAGTGGGGAAGATAAATAACTGTCTGCAAAGTCTTCTTTGCAAACATCTGATTCATCTCATTGAGGAAAACCGACGCAACAACCGCCGTCAAAGTGGTTATCAGCAGTTTCCATATACTGAGCTCAAGGGTATTTTTGAAAGCTGTCCAGAACCCCTTCTCACCAAACATGGTCCTGAAGTGCTCGAGACCGATGAAAGTCTTTGCTCCGAACGCTCTGTAGTTATAGAATGCAAACCTTACGCCCAGCATCGGCCAGTAGTGCATTATTATCACGAATAAAACTACCGGGACAAACATCAGATAGTAGCCTCTGTAGTTCCACATCTTGGTCCCGAGAGGGGTATGTCTGATGGGCTGTCCTGATGAAGTCATCCGAGGTTGTCTTCTGCTCATAAGACTCCTTTCGTAAAAACAGGCGCACCCCCGCCGCTGACGGCGGGGTGCTCTGTCGGTTAACAGTTACTGATTACTTGCTCTCTGCCTTTGCGTTAAGGTCATCACAGATCTGGGTAACCTTGTCGCCTACTTCGTTCACATAGTCTGCCATTGCCTCGTCAACGTTCTTGCCGTCAACTACAACTGCTGCGATAGCCTTTGACCTTGCGGTTGCGATATCGCTGGAGTATGTGGTGAAGAGCTCGCTTGCGGGAGTGGAAGGAGCATCCTTCATGTGAGAGGTGAAGAACTTGTTACCCTCTGACATAAGTGAGGACTCATCCGAATACTCTGCATACTCGCCCTCAAGAGGTACGATAACAAGAGCGGGATCGATAGCGTTCTTCTTCCATACTGAGTTGGGATCGTTAGGAGTAGGCAGAAGGTGGAACTGGCCCTGCTCGTAAGGTCCGTATACTTTTTCGTTCTCTGTTCCGGGGTTGGTGGTGAATCCGTCATCTGCATCTACTGACCAGTGAACGCCCTTTGCGCCATACAGCCAGAGCATCTCAACCTCGCCGCCGTCCATCATGGTCTCGAAGAACTTATCAAAGATAGCCTGCTCACGGGTGTTGTCGCCGTCGCCGTCATCTACGATACAGAACACGGGAGCCTCACGGTTGATGTAAGCGCCAACTTCCTGGATGGGCTCAAGCTCTACGATCTCAGGATCAACTTCGTTCTTGGTAAGGTTGTCGGTAAGGGTCTGATACCAGGTACCTGCCCAGTATGTGAAGGCGCCTGCAGAACCGGTCTGGTTGTTGGAGAACCATGACTCACGTGCGTCCTTGGTTCCGTTGGTAAGGGTGGTGGGGTCGATAACCTTGTCAGCTACACCCTTTGCAAGTCTCTGGATAGCTGCCTTGGAAGCGTCGGTCTGGAATCCGTCATACCACTTTCCGTTCTCATCCTGAAGGATTGCGGGGTATGCGTCCTGCCAGAACTCGGGAAGGTAGTTGATGTAAGGTGCTTCCTCGGAGATGTAACCTGCTGCGATGGTACCGAAGGTGTTGCCGGTAGAGCCGTCACCGTCGGGATCGCCGTCGCGGAATGCCTCAAGCATTGCATAGTAATCATCGAAGGTCTTGATGGTTGAAGGATCGATGCCTACATTGTCAAGCCATGCCTTCTTAACGTAGGTAACGCAGCCGTTGCCGTATGCGGGAGCGAAGCCATAGAGCTTGCCGTCGCGATAAAGGTTCTCGTTAACTGCGGGATACTTGATCTTGTCATGGAACTTAGCGTTCTCAAATGCCTCTGTCATATCCCAGAGAGCGCCGGTGGGTGCATACTGTGCGTACATATCTGCAGAGAGAAGGATTACATCCATGCGGTCTCCGCCGACAAACTTACGGCCTACTGCATCTGCATAACCGGAGTGGTCTACCTGCTGGATCTCAAGCGGAACTCCTACTGCATCCTGCCACTGCTCGACGAATGCGTCCTGTCTGTTCTCAAGGTTCGCGGTAAGGGTACCATTGATAACCAGAACGACCTTGTCGAGGTTGAACTCTCCGCTAGCCTGATCAACAGATCCGCCTGCGGGAGCGGGAGCTGCATCACCGCCGCCTGCGTTTCCTGCGTCCTTTGCACCACCGCAGGCAACAAGTGACATTGCCATGGCAGCCGTAAGAACAGCTGCTATTAACTTTCTTTTCATTTCTTTCCTCCTTAAGTAAATTAGAAATAATTATCTATATAGACATGCGGTTTAATGCGCCACCGCCTCTATACGCTTATGGTCAATTTTAACATAATTTTGGCTAATTTGTGAACATATTTATCAAAAAAAAACTCAGTTTTCGCTATTTATCTATTTTTTCGTAGTTATTTTTGTGCATAATTTCCCGAGAGGAGTGTGTATAATTAAAATATGCACGATTTTTGGTGTACTTTTCAATGAATTGACAAACAATTAACGTTAATTATATGACGAAAGGAGCTTATTTTATGGGTATCAGAGGGTTTCTCGGAGAGATTTCTGCAAAAAAAATTCCCCTTCACGGATACATGATCTGGCACGACGGAAAGATCCTGTCAAAGGGGGAATGTCCCCAGACTCTTCTTTCGGATCCGCACCGTACTTTTTCCATCAGCAAGACCCTCACGGCTATTGCCGTAGGTCTGCTGGCAGCAAAAGGGAAGCTCGGCCTTGATGACCTGATCTGCGACTACTTCAAAGACAAGGTAACCCCCTCCACGGACAGCCGCATCCGCTCCATGACCATCCGGAACATGCTGATGATGCGGACCTGTCACAGCATTACCACCTACAAGGTTACCGCAGGGGATGACTGGGTGGGAAGCTTTTTCACCGCCCTTCCCGACCACGATGCCGGCACCCTGTGGCACTATGACACCTCTTCGGCACACACTTTAGCCGCTCTGGTGGAGCGTGTGGCGGGGACCGATATCCTGACCTTTATGCGCAGCTCTCTGCCGGCTATAAACCTTTCTCCCGGCGCGCATTTTCTCTGCGATGCCATGGGCGTTCCAATGGGCGGTACAGGGCTTTGCGCCACCTCTTATGACATGCTTTCCATGGCACTTCTGTTCTATGATGCCCTGAGTATGGACGATGCCGGCTTTACGGCCAAATACTGCCCCGACTCCTCCTTTGACTCCGCCTTTTTCAAAGACTTTCTGGTGACTGCCTGCAGCAAGCTGTCCGCCACCGACATAAAGGCAAATTCAAGGATAGAGGGCTATGGTTACGGCTACATGGTATGGCGTACCGACCATGACGGATTCATGCTCTACGGCATGGGCGGACAGTTTGCGGCTGTCTACCCCAATGAAAAGACCATCCTCATCACCACCGCCGACACCCAGGGTATAGGCGGCGGAAACGATGTGATCTTTGACGCCTTCTACGAACATATACTGGGCCGGGAGGATGCCATCGAGGAAACGAATGATATTACGCCACTGGCACTTCCCACCTTATCTTCCGTCAATCCGGCCCCCACGGAGGCCGTCTATATGCTGGACGAAAACCCTCACTTCTTTGAATCACTGAAGCTGACGCTCGAAGAGGATACGGGTTCCATCACCCTGATGGGAAGCCGCAAGAAATATATCCTGAACTTTGGCATAAACAAAACCGTAGCCGGGATATTCCCCGGCTACGATCAGAAGTGTTTTGGATCCGGTGCCCTTCAGGGCGATGACATGCTCTATGTCAGATTTTATGTCATAGATGATTATGTGGGCTCCGTTCACCTCCAGTTGCATTTCTCAAAGGACAGGTCGGTATTGAACGTCTTTATGAAAAAGGTGGAGGAAAGCCTGTTCTGGGATTTCGAGGGCCATCTGCACGGAACCCTTTCAGCCTGAGTTTTATCAGGGCTGCTTACCGATATAGGCCAGAATACCTCCGTCCACATAGAGAATCTGTCCGTTCACAAAATCCGAAGCATTTGATGCAAGGAAGAGCGCGGGCCCCATCAGGTCCTCAGGGGTTCCCCAGCGGTTCTGGGGAGTCTTTGCCAGGATGAAGCTGTCAAAAGGATGGGGGCTTCCGTCGGCCTGCTTCTCGCGCAGCGGTGCGGTCTGGGGAGTGGCTATATAGCCGGGTCCCAGGCCGTTGCACTGGATGTTATACTGTCCGTACTCTGCGCATATATTCTTTGTGAGCATCTTCAGACCGCCCTTTGCCGCCGCATAGGCGGATACGGTCTCACGTCCCAGCTCCGACATCATGGAGCATATGTTAATTATCTTTCCTGCCCTTTTTTCCACCATTCCCGGCAGTACCGCCTTTGAGGTGATAAAGGCGGAGCTCAGGTCTATATTAATGACTTCGTTGAACTCCTCAAGGGTCATTTCGGTCATGGGGATCCTCTTGATCACCCCGGCGTTGTTTACAAGGATATCGATGGTGCCCAGTTCTTTTTCGATGTCGGATACCATCTTTGCCACCTGGTCTTCTTTTGTCACATCACATATATATCCGTGTGCCTCAAGCCCCTTTGCCTTGTAGTCCTCAAGAGCCTTGTCCATATGCTCCTGTGAGCGGCAGTTAAAGGCTACCTTTGCCCCCGCCCTGATATAAGCCTCGGCGATGGCAAAACCTATTCCATAGGCCGCTCCGGTGACCAGAGCAACCTTTCCGTTTAAGTCGTACATATTTCCTCCGTCTGTTTTAGGATCTAAATCCTGACATACAATGAGGGCTGCCGGAGCAGCCCCCACCGTTATCGTTTTAATTACTGTGCCTTGTCAGCCTCGTCCTCGGGAACCTTGATGGTGATGGTGTACGAGGAGTTGTTTACCGTCACGGGTATGGTAACGGTTCCGGCTCTTCTGGCCGTACCCTTGATGTGGATCTTGCTTTCCTTGTCATCAAGCTTTGTTGAAAGGTTATTGATCACACTGTCGTTGTTGGCCTTTGCAAATACCGCATTCTGCATGGTGAGTACCGCATCAACCGATTCCTTCTTGGGTACGATTATGGTCATTCCGGTCTTATCCTCCGGATCTATAGACCACTTTGCTCCCGAAGCGGGTTCCTCGAAGCCGAACTGCTTAACGTTTATGTTGAGGACAACCTGTCTCTGAACAAGTCCGGGTACGGGGTTTCCTGCCTCGTCATGGATCTCTTTACCCTCTTCATCTACCTGGTTACCGTCAACCTCTATCATGTAGCTGAGGGCCACGGGAACTACCTCTCCTCCGCTCTCGGGTATACCCTTGACGGTTACCTCTCCTGCCTTGGAAATATCTATGGCATCGGTCTCGGGCTCGAGCTTGAAGCTGTTCTTGACTGCTCCGGTGAGTGTGAACTTATTGCCAACGGCAACCGTAAGCTTTCCGCCGATCACCTTGTCGGTGAGCATATCCTCATCTACCTCGAAGCTGCTCTTGCCGGCCTTGGTTGTAAGCTGAACCGAATCGTCAGGATCCGCATTCGCGCCGCTGATCTTCTGGTTAAAGTTCTTGGGCACGATTGAGAAGTATATCCTCTTTGAACCTGCGTACTTGCCGAGACCTCTGATCTCAACGTTTGCACGTCCGTTCCTCTGGTTCTTGTGATAGAGCTTAACATCCTTAACGTGTCTGCTGTAGTCGTAGGTGGTGTCTACCACAAAATCCTTGCCGTAGGTCAGGTAGGTTCCGTCGGAATCCTTAAGGAGCTTATTCCAGTCATTCCTGTCAAGCTCTACGCCTGTGTACAGGCCGGGATCGTAGGTGTTCCATGTCTTGATGACATTTCTCATTACCCTGACTCTTGCTATGTTGTTCTTTGCCACATGTACGGCGGTGCTGACGCTCTGTCCCTCGCCGTATCTGTCGCCTGCGCTTATTACCTTAACAAGCACGCTGTAGCCGTCCGCATCAGGCTCGGCAAGACCTTCTCCGCTCTGGATCTTTGTACCCTTGGCCTTAACGATCTCTTTTGAGTTATCGCCGGTTCCGTATACGTCGCTGTCATACTCAAACTCAGGGAGATAATTGTAATCCCTGCCCTTGAACATCTTGCTCTTTGTTTCGTACTCGTAAACGGTGAAGGGTATCTTTGCCTTTGTCCTGGAGTTCTTCCAGATTATATCGTTTGCCTTAACGAAGGCTGTGTTGTTTGAAAACTCTCCGGGCAGTACCTGGTAGCAGAAGGGATCTTTGTTGTAGTTGTCGTTTGCTACTCCGTCTACCGTCTCGTTGTTATACCAGGGCGAGTTCTTTCTGTAGGTATCACCCTCCAGCTTGCCCGCAAAGGTCTTCTGGAAGTAGATCTGGATCTTCTGCTCTCCGAGGGAATGCTTTGCGATACCGGGGAAGTTAACTCTGTAGTCCTTACCCTCGGTAAGCTTGCGTCCTCTGAAGCGGATATCGATGTCTACCTTGCCGTCGTCCTTCTGATAGAACCTGTAGTATGATCCGGACTTCTCGAAGTACTTGGGATAGGTCTTGCCTATCTCGTCCTTGCCATCGCTGTAATTGCCCTTGATCACGATCTTCATGCGTCCGTCCTTGATGGAGTTCTGCATTCCGGTCTCGCCGAGAGGATTGATCCAGCACTTGTCGACTATCATACCCTTGTAAGCTCCGGTACCCTTGATCAGCATGGTTGCCGTTCCGGTATAACCGGTCCTCTTGGGAACGATGATGTAATCCGCGTTAGGTCCGTTCGAAAGGAGCCTGGTCACGGGAAGTCCCGCATTGTCGGTGCCTACGTAGTATACTGTGAGGGCGTTGTCGTAAGCTCCGTTGATATCATCACTGGATCCGGTGTAATCGAACTCAACTCTCTTCTTCTTATCCCTGGCAAGTGCCACGTTGAAGGATACGGTTACGTTCTTACC
>JAFYEL010000028.1 GCA_017544285.1 Lachnospiraceae bacterium
CCCCGAGAGGGGGCATTTTTATTCTCAGATTTTTTTAAGAAATTTCATACTTTTCCTGTCGTAAAAGTTGTACCATTTCGGGCCAAATTATTTTGGGGGTATGATCGGACGGGGCATTTCTATGAGTAAAATGCGGTTGTGGCGGAACTGGCAGACGCGCAGGATTTAGGTTCCTGTGTCGCAAGACGTGTGGGTTCGAGTCCCATCAACCGCATTGTTATTTTTTTATCAATTTTTCAAAAAAAACCCTTGCCATTTGTTTTTCATGTGATATAATTGGACTTGCGAAAACGATTAAGGGGGTTGTCTGTCCTCCCATAGATTCATATCAGACAGGCAAAACGCATTAATTCTTTATTACTTTTTTAATTAAAGGAGGAAAGAAAGTTGAAGAAGAAGATTGTTAGTGTATTGTTATGCACCACAATGGTTGCTTCAATGCTGGCAGGTTGCGGAGGCGCAGCACAGCAGGCAGCCGACACCGCAACAGAGGCAGCAGCCGATACCGCACAGGCAGCAGCCGACACCGCACAGGCAGCAGCCGACACCGCAACAGAGGCAGCAGCCGACACCGCACAGGCAGCAGCCGACACCGCACAGGCAGCAGCCGACACCGCAACAGAGGCCGCTGATGCAGTTGCAGGCGCTCTTGACATCGCAAGCGATTCCGGCAAGGTTCTTAACATCTACTGCTGGAACGAGGAGTTCAAGACCCGTATTACCGATCACTATCCCGGATATGAGGAAGTTGATGCTACTCACGGAAAGATCGGCGATGTAGATGTTGTTTGGAACATCACTCCTTCAGATGACAACGCATATCAGGATAACCTTGACAAGACCCTTCTTAAGCAGGCTGACGCAGCTGACGATGAGAAGATCGACATTTTCCTTGTAGAGGCTGACTATGCTCTTAAGTATGTTGACACAGATTACACCGTACCTGTAGCTGATCTTGGTATCTCCGCAGAGGACACCGCTGATCAGTATCAGTACACCAAGGACATCGTTACCGATTCTCAGGGCGTTCTTAAGGGCGTTTCATGGCAGGGTTGCCCCGGTATCATGTTCTACAACAGAGACATCGCAAAAGAAGTTCTTGGCACCGAGGAGCCCGATGAGGTTCAGGAAGCTGTAAAGGACTGGGATGCATTCAAGGAGACCGCAAAGAAGGTTAAGGATGCCGGCTATAAGGCAACCGCAACCGTTAACGATACCTATCGTGTATACTCCAACAACGTTTCCGGCAAGTGGGTTGACGGCACCACCGTTAAGATCGATCCTAACATCAAGAAGTGGGTTGACGACTCCAAGGAAATGGTAGACGCAGGCGAGACCGGAACTCAGGAGCTTTGGTCTGATGACTGGAGCAAGGGCTTCTACGGTGATGTATTCGCATACTTCGGACCCGCATGGCTCATCAACTTCTGTATGGCAGCAGGCGAGGAAGGCTCTGTAGCTACCAACGGACGTTGGGGCGGCTGCGTAGGACCTCAGTCATTCTTCTGGGGCGGCACATGGATCTGCGGCGCACAGGGCACCGATAACCCTGCACTCGTAGGCGACATCATGAGACAGATGACCTGCAACGCAGACATCATGAAAGAGATCGTTGAGAAAGACGACGACTTCGCAAACAACAAGACTGCAATGGCAGCTATGGCAGCTTCAGATTACTCAAGCCAGATCCTTGGCGGACAGAATCCCCTTCCTATGTACATGGAGGGTGCTGAGAAGATCGACCTCTCCAACCTTTCCGCATACGATCAGGGTTGCAACGAGGACTTCCAGGCTGCTATGAAGAACTACTTCGATGGCAATGCTAAAACCTATGATGAGGCTCTTGAGCTTTTCAAGACTTCTATCACTGAGAAGTATCCTGAGCTTACCGTAGAGTAATCTCCGGACAATTTCAAAGATATGTGACATAGGAATGCCCCGCCTGTAAAAGGGCGGGGCATTTTTCATATCCGCATTTCGAGAGGGGAAAAGGAGGTACAGTTTCTTGAAACCTAAAGGCAACGTAGTAAAGTACGGAAAAAGAAACAGCATTGTTAAATACAACAAGTGGGGATATATTTTTCTGATCCCGTTCGTTGTTGTCTATGTTGTTTTTCAGCTGATCCCGCTGGCATCGACCATCTATAACAGCTTTTATGAGAACTTCATGTCGGGATTAAAGCAGATCGGTCCCACCTTCATCGGAGGACAGAATTACGCCACTCTGTTTGAGAAGGGCGATCTTTGGACATATCTGTCAAACACACTTATCATGTGGATCATAGGATTTGTTCCGCAGATCTTTTTCTCACTGCTCCTCGGAGCATGGTTTTCGGATACCAGACTCAGGCTTAAGGCAGCCGGCTTTTTCAAGACGGTCATCTATCTGCCCAACCTGATAATGGCTTCGGCATTTTCAATGTTGTTCTTTACATTGTTCGCAGATACAGGCCCCATTAACTCCATCCTTATAAACATGGGAGTTATTAAGGAGGCATACAGCTTCATGTCCCACGTGGGAAGCGTTCGTTCCCTGGTAGGATTCATGAACTTCGTTATGTGGTTCGGTAACACCACCATCCTGCTGATGGCAGGTATGCTGGGTATCGACCCCGGACTCTTTGAGGCAGCCGAGATCGACGGAGCAACCTCTACCCAGAGATTCTTCATGATCACTCTGCCCATACTTAAGCCCATTCTGCTTTACGTAATGGTTACATCACTCATCGGCGGTCTGCAGATGTTCGATGTACCTCAGATACTTACAAACGGTACGGGCGATCCCATGAGATCATCCATGACACTTATCATGGCCCTTAACAAGCACCTGTTCTCGAAGAACTACGGTATGGCCGGTGCGCTTTCGGTTATCATCTTCATCATCACCGCTGCGCTGAGTCTGCTGGTATTCAATTTCTCGGGCAACAAGGAAGCAGTCGGAAAGAAGGGAGGTAAGTGATATGCCGAATTATGATTCAGGATTAGATCAGGGATTGGGCATAAAGAATCGCAGGATCATTGCGTATGTAGTGCTGATACTGCTTTCTTTCCTGTGCCTCTGCTGGTTCTACGTATTGTTTATTAATGCCACCAGATCCAACGGTGAGCTGACCAAGGGATTCTCGCCCATACCCAGTACTCATCTTTTCGAGAACTGGAACAACCTCATCCACGGTACACAGCCAGTACTCAGTGGTATGATCAACTCCGTCATCGTGGCCGGACTTTCTGCTTTCCTGTCCACCTATTTCTCCACGATGACGGCTTATGCGATCCATGCATATGACTTCAAGTTAAAGAGGTTCATGTTCACCTTCATCCTTATGATCATGATGATCCCCACACAGGTCACCGCACTCGGTTTCGTGCAGTTGATCGATAAGATGAAGATAAACGATACCTTCATACCGCTGGTGGTTCCCACCATCGCGGCACCGGTTACCTTCTTCTATATGAAGCAGTACATGGATTCCACACTTTCGCTTTCACTTATAGAGGCAGCGCGTATCGACGGAGCCGGAGAGCTTCGCATCTTCAACACGATCGCCTTCCCTCTTATGAAGCCGGCCATTGCCGTACAGGCAATATTTACCTTCGTAACAAGCTGGAACAATTACTTCGTTCCTGCGCTGGTGCTCCAGACCGACAAGAAGAAGACTCTTCCTATCCTTATTGCCCAGCTGCGTTCGGCTGACTTCCTTAAGTTCGATATGGGCCAGGTATACTGCATGATCGCTTTCTCCATTCTGCCGGTCATCGTGGTTTATCTGCTGCTCTCCAGATACATCGTCGGCGGCGTTGCCCTCGGTGGTGTTAAGGAGTAAAAAAATAAAAAGGAGATCAAAAAATGAAAGGTAACATTGTTGTCGGACAGTCCGGTGGTCCTACCGCCGTGATCAATTCATCGGTTGCAGGTGTTTACGCAGCCGCAAAGAAGCTCGGAGTTAAGAAGATATACGGAATGGTTCACGGTATCGAGGGCTTCTTAAAGGGAGATCTCTGTGATCTTGACGAGCAGATCGGTGATGAGACCGGTATAGAGCTTCTCAAGAGAACTCCTTCCGCATTCCTGGGATCCTGTCGTTTCAAGATGCCCAAGATCGAGGGACATGAGGATACCTACGAGAAAGTATTCGAGATCATGGAAAAGTACGATATCGAGTGCCTGTTCTACGCAGGCGGAAATGATTCCATGGACACGGTAAAGATGCTTTCCGATTATGCGGCAGCTCACAATAAGCCCCAGAGGTTTATGGGTGTGCCCAAGACCATTGACAACGATCTTCCCATTACCGACCACTGCCCCGGTTACGGTTCGGCCGCAAAGTATATCGCAGCTTCCATAAAGGAGCTTATCCGCGATAACGAGTCCTTCGGCTTTGACCGTCAGACAGTAGTGGTAGTAGAGATCATGGGACGTAACGCAGGCTGGCTTACCGCAGCAGCAGCCCTTGCAAAGGGAACCGACTGCACCGGTGTTGATGCCATCTATCTTCCGGAGCGTACCTTCGACGTTGACAAGTTCATCGCAAAGGTTAAAGAGATCGCAAAGAAGAAGGCCTCCGTTGTCATTGCCGTATCAGAGGGCGTTAAGATCGCCGACGGCAGATATGTCTGCGAGCTTGCAAACGAGAACATCGCTGTCGATGCATTCGGCCACAAGCAGATGTCCGGTACAGCAGCTTACCTTTGCTCACTTGTTGCCGCAGAGACCGGCCTTAAGACCAGACCCGTTGAGTTTTCAACTCTTCAGAGAGCAGCCGCTCACATGGCTTCCCTCACCGACGTCAACGAGGCATTCCAGGTTGGCTTTGATGCAGTTAAGGCAGCCGAGGAAGGCAAGACCGGCATGATGATCACTCTTGATCGCAACGGCGACGATCCTTATCAGTGCGGCACCTCAGCATACGATATCCACGCGATCGCAAATGTGGAGCGCACAGTTCCCGACGAGTGGATCACCGCAGAGGGCGACAACCTGAACGAGGGCTACGAGAAATACGCAAGACCCCTTATCATGGGCGAGCTTGCACCCGTATATGTAAACGGACTTCCCAGACATCTCGTACGCAAATAAGTTAAAACACTTACGTTAAGAGTAGGGGCATATCTTTTGATATGCCCCTATATGTTGTTTTTATGAGAAGAGACCATAAGATAGATATGACTCAGGGGGCTCTTTTGCCAAAGATCCTGCTCTTTGCCCTTCCCCTCATGGCCTCCAGCACTCTGCAGCTTTTGTTCAATGCGGCTGACATCGTGGTGGTGGGGCGCTTCGTGGGGGCAAACGCTCTGGCGGGAGTGGGGGCAAACTCTTCCCTGATCAATCTTTTTGTAAATATATTCCTGGGACTTTCGATAGGAGCCAACGTGGTGGCCGCCAAATACATGGGGGCCAGAAAGGAAGAGCTGGTTTCCCAGACGGTTCATACCGCCATGCTCATAGCACTTTACGGCGGCATCATCATCCTTGTCCTGGGCTTTTTCATTGCTTCCCCCGTGCTCACAGCCATGGGCACGCCTGAGGAGGTCCTTCCGCTTGCTGTCCTTTACCTGCGGATCTATTTTTGCGGGATGCCGGCCATGCTCCTGTATAACTTCGGAGCTTCCCTGCTGAGAGCCATAGGTGACACCAGGCGTCCCCTGGTCTATCTTTTTATCGCCGGCGTGTTTAATGTGGCGCTGAACCTGCTTTTTGTGATAGTATTTCATATGAGTGTGGCGGGAGTGGCACTTGCCACGGTGCTGAGCCAGTGTATATCAACGGCACTGGTCATCAGATGTCTTGTGAGGTCCGAGGGCTCCATAAGGCTGATACTGAGCCGCAGCACTCTTGTGATCAACAGTGAGAGGTTTGGAGAGATCTTTAAGATAGGCATACCCGCCGGACTTCAGGGCGTGGTATTTTCCCTCTCCAACATACTCATACAGTCCTCGGTGAATTCCTTCGGTGCCGTTGCGGTGGCGGGGAATACGGCTGGGTCGAATATTGAGGGCTTTATCTACACCGCCATGAACGCTTCCTATCAGGCCTGTGTCAGCTTCACCAGCCAGAACTTCGGCGCCAGAAAGCCGGATAGGATACTCAGGGTTATGCTGCTCTGCGTGGCCTGTGTTTTCACCACGGGTATAGTGCTGGGTTACGGTGCATACTTTGGTGGAAATACCCTGCTGGGGCTCTACTCCGACTCACCTGAGGTGATCGCGGTGGGCATGAGGCGCCTTAAGGTGATCCTCACCACCTATTTCCTCTGCGGTATCATGGAGATCCCCGTGGGAACCTTAAGGGGCATGGGGTACGGAGTGGTACCCATGGTAATCTCGCTGCTGGGAGCCTGTGCTTTCAGGATAGTTTGGATACTGACGGTGTTCGCAAGTGTGCACACCCTGGAATCCCTGTATGTCTCGTATCCCATATCATGGGCCATCACCGGGACGGCGCAGTTTATCGCAGCCGCCCTGGCCTACATAAAATACAAAAAACGGATAACTGTCGATGCTGTTTAATTCTATTCCATTTTTAATCTTTTTCCCCATAGTGGTGCTGCTGTACTTTGTCATCCCTCAAAAGTATCGCTGGGTATGGCTGCTCATCTCCAGCTACTATTTCTACATGAGCTGGAATGCCGTCTATGGGCTTTTGCTTTTCTTTTCCACCCTCATTACCTGGATATCGGGAAGGCTCTCAAAGCACTACGAAAACAATGAAAAAATGAAGAAGAGAGTCCTGGTTTTGACCATCGTGGTCAATCTGGGGCTTCTGGGTTATTTCAAGTATTTTTCCTTTATGTTAAATACCGTTAACTCCCTTCTTTCGCGGATAAATTCGGGGCTTTCCGTGCCTGTTCCGGACATACTGCTGCCTGTGGGCATTTCCTTTTTCACCTTTCAGGCCCTGGGCTACGCCATCGACGTTTACCGGGGGAAGGTGGAGAGCGAAAAGAACTTTTTTCGTTACGCCCTCTTTGTGTCCTTCTTTCCCCAGCTGGTAGCCGGTCCCATTGAGAGGTCCGAGAGCCTGCTGAAGCAGATGAAGACACCCACCCGCTTTTCCTATGACAACCTTCGCAGCGGTTTTCTGATGATGCTGGGAGGCTACTTCCTCAAGCTTGTGATGGCGGACAATCTGGCTGTGGTGGTGGATGCGGTATACGGTGACATACACAGGTATCCGGGCGGTTACCTTGCCCTTGCCACGGTGATGTTTGCCTTTCAGATCTACGGCGATTTTGGAGGCTATTCACTGATCGCCAGGGGGGCGGCAAGGATAATGGGATTTGAACTCATGGACAACTTCGAGTCACCCTACATGAGCCGCAGCGTAGGGGAGTTCTGGCGCAGATGGCACGCTTCCCTGGGAAAGTGGTTCAGAGACTATCTCTACATCCCGCTGGGAGGCAGCAGAAAGGGTACACTGCGAAAGTACATTAACGTGATGATAGTCTTCCTACTCAGCGGTCTCTGGCACGGGGCGGCCTGGCATTTCGTGGTCTGGGGCGGTCTCAACGGTCTCTTCCAGGTGATCGAGAGCGCGGCAAAGCCCGGGGCGGAGAAGCTTGCCTCGAGGTTTAAGATACGCACCGGGACCGACAGCTTTCAGATACTCAAGGGCTTTTTCACCTTTGCAGCCGTGGATTTTGCCTGGCTGTTCTTCAGGGCAGACAGCTTAAGAGGGGCTCTGGATATCATAAAGAGCATGGTATCCTATTCCAATTACTGGATTATCTTTACCCCCGAGATACTAAAGACCGGGCCGGATGAGAAGCAGTTTGCGGTTATGCTGCTGGCAGTGTTTGCTGTACTGGTGGCTGACTACAGGAAGATAAAGGGCTTTGACATCTGCAAATGGGTGATGAACCAGCAGTTTTGGTTCAGGACGCTGGTTTACATAACACTATTATGTGCTATACTTCTCTTCGGAGCCTGGGGCGGAGGTTACTCGGCTGCGGGATTTATCTACTTCAGATTTTAGGTGCTGCATGAAGGGTATTAAAAACTTTTTGAAAATCATAATATTCTGCCTTCTGACGGCAGCGGTGCTCCTTGTGCTGGGCAGGGTGCTGGAAAACAAGGCCAGCCGCTTCAACAAGATGCCCCTCTATGCCTTAAAAAAGCAGCCGGACGTGATCTTTGTGGGTGCGTCGAGGATGCACAATGCGGTCTATCCCGTGAGGCTCTGGGAAAAGTACGGCATAGCTTCCTACAACGCCGCATCCCCCGGGGAACAGACCGGCACCACCTACTATGTCATGAGGCAGCTTCTGGAGGATTTCTCCCCCAAGGTGATGGTGTTCGATCTGGCACTGGTATCCGGCACCGACGAGATATCCTGGAGCCATGAGATCGGATTCATTCACGAGTCCATGGATTTCATGCCTCTCAATAAAAACAAGATAGAGCTGGCGGAAAAGGTGGCCGAGTACAACGACATGAGCCCCATAGCCTTCCTCTCAAGGATATATTTCTACCATGAGCGATGGAAGGAGCTGGGGCGTGAGGACTTTGAGGAAAAGTTCAGCCGCGAGATGGGTGCCGAGCTTCTTACCAGAGTAAAGAGGGTCAGAAAAATAGAGGCAGCCGAGGTGAGTGAAAATCCCGAGGCGCTGAAGAGCGCGGGCTATGTATACCTGGATAAAATGATGGAGCTTTGCACCGAAAAGGGAGTGAAGCTGGTGTTCGTAAACCTGCCCTACACCAAGGATACCGAGAAAAAGCAGGCGGATGAATACACATACATGATGGAGGCCGGGCGGAGAGGGCATTACAGTTTTGACCTCCTCAGGAACTGGGGCGACAAGGCCCCGGACAACAGATATGATTTCGCCGATCCAAGTCATGTGAACGCTGTGGGTGCGGTGAAGCTGACTGATGTACTGGGGGCCTATCTCATAACCCTTCCCGAGGTTGAGGATCACAGGGGAGATGAGGCCTATTCCGACTGGGATGCGTCCGAGGCGGACTACCTTTATTTCAAGGCGGACTGTGCAAACGAAGCCGAGAGTGCAAAGGACTTTGCCATGTACGCCTACGGGCAGGATGATTGGGGGCTTAAGGCATATGAGGGGACCGAGGGCCTGCTGGCGGGCGATCCCGAGGCTGAGTATGTGATACAGGGGTGCGGAGCAACGCCGCTCAACGCTTCGTACATGACGGAGGCTGAGAGAGAATATCTGGGAGATCGGAAATACGATAAAAAGATCTCGCTTTTCATAGAGGATAGAGCAACGGGAAAGATACTGGCCGGAAATGTATATTCACCGGTCAGAGGAAGTGATTTCGAGGAGGATGAAGAAGATGAGTAAAAACGATGCCGGTGTTTCGACAAAGCAAAAGGTGCTGATAGGCTTGGGAGTTCTGTTTATCCTGGCTTTCGTTGCGCTTATATTTATACTGAAGAGCGTTGACGTGGGGCCTGTTGGGCCGGACGGAAACCTTGTGGGGCTGTCGGGTATCAACTTATCCTTCAGCGAGGCAGTTGGAGTGAACCTGATGTGGTACGATGTGACCGATTATCTTGGATACTTTGCTCTGGGCCTGGCGGGCTGCTTTGCCCTGGCGGGACTTGTGCAGGGAATAAAGAGAAACAATTTTCTCCTGGTTGACGGAGAGATAATCGCGTTGGGAGTGCTTTACGCGGTTACCGCGGCCCTCTATGTGATGTTTGAGTTTGTGGTCATAAACTGCAGGCCCGTGATAATGCCCGGAGAGATCGAGGCTGAGCCTTCCTTTCCCTCATCCCATACAATGCTGAGCGTGGTGGTGATGGGAAGCGCAGCCATGCTTGCGGGCCGGTACATAAAAAACACCGCGGCATCCACAGTTGTGAAACTGCTCTGCCTTGCGGTGCTTGGAGTAATTGTGGCGGGACGACTTTTGTCCGGAGTCCACTGGCTTACGGATATAATTGGCGCTCTTTTTGTGAGCACCGGCATGCTGATGATCTACAAAGGTGTCATCAGTGGTATGTCCCCACGAGTTTTAAATCGGCGCAAATGACCGAGAGTTCGTTGAGCAAGTCTGAGCCGTTGCGGGTGTGTATGCAGCCCTCGGCCTCCATGTAAAAATAATAGCTCCAGGGCAGACCCTTGAGGGGCCTGCTTCGAAGACAGCGCATATTGTAGCCGTGGGCTCCGATTATGTTCAGGGTAGAGGCCAGGGCGCCGGCTTCGTTTTTCACGGTAAACACGAGAATGAAGTTTTCGTTTTCGTGTTTTGTATTGTCCGCGGGAGTGCTGAGGCTGCGGGAGAATACCGCGAACCTGGTGGTGTTTATCCCGGGGTTCTGGATATCGGAATCCAGAATGGAAAGCTGCATGTTTCCGGCCGTCTCCTCGGAGGCGATGGCGCCGACGCTGATATCACCCAGCTCCAGTGCCCTCTCCGCAGCGGCGGAGGTGTTGGCGGCAGTCTCGGTCTCAAAGCCGTGGCGCCTTATGTAGCTGCTGCACTGAGCCAGTGCCTGGGGATGGGAAAATACCTTTTTAATGCTCTCTCGGGAGCTGCCTTTAACGCCCAGTAGCTGGTGCCTGATGGGGAGCTCATAGATCCGGTTGATGTGAAGGCTGCCCTGATAGATCAGATCCATGACGGTTCCGACTTCGCCGGCGAGGCTGTTTTCGATGGGAAGGACGGCGCAGTCGCACTCACCGCTTTCCACGCTTTTGTAAGCCTCGGAAAAATCCGGCTTTGATATAAGCTGGGCCATGGGGAACATCCGGCTTGCGGCTATGTGGGCATAGGCTCCGCCGACACCGCCGAAGGCGATCCTCATGCCGCCTGTCTGCATTTCCTGGTAATCCGCACAGATGTCAAGGGTGGAATTGAGAAAACGAAGGTAGTAAGACCTGGCTGTGTCATCTTCGATGATGCCTTCGATACCGGGAAGAATGCCGGTTTCATCCAGGCTGTCCCGGATGGGCAGGCCGTTTTTCTGCTTGTAATCGGAGATCTGCTTGCAAAGCTTTAATCTGCGGTCGAAGAGAGCGGCCAGCTGTTTGTCTGTCTCGGTTATTTCATTTCTGAGACCTGCATATTCGTTCATTTTCTTACCTCACTTCTCACTTGAAAAAGTGAGAAAACTATAAAATAGTAACCAAGCCTTTGTCAAGCTTTTTCGAAAAAGCAGATGATTATCTGAGGGCCGTTGTGATATAATAGTTCGAAGGCTTGAAAGCGGTATATGGATAACGCAATAGAAAAAACGGACAAAAACAAAAACGAAAATAAAAAAAGGGTTGTGTGGACGCTGATATCAATTGTGATGGCAGTGCTGACCATCAGGGCGGTGCTGGCAAGCGGCGGTGATATCTCCGGCAGAGAGCTTTGGGAAACCCTCAAGGAGGCGCACAAGCCCTATCTGGCGCTGGCCTTTCTCATGGGCGCGCTCTTTGTCTGGTTCGAGGCGGCAGCCCTGTGGGCCATACTCAAAAAGACCGGCTCTTATGTCCCCATGAAGAAAGCGCTGATATACAGCACATCGGACATATATTTCTCGGCCATCACACCATCGGCCTCCGGAGGGCAGCCTGCCAGTGCATACTTTATGTACAGGGACGGCATATACATGGCCATGGTTACGGCGGCCCTGATGCTGAATCTTATGATGTACAACCTGTCCGTTGTCTTTCTGGGGTTCGGAACACTTATCCTCTGTCCCGGGGCTCTCTCGGGCTTCGGCGAGACCTCGAAGTGTTTCATCTACCTGGGGTTTGTTGTGCTTTCGCTGCTGGGCCTTGCCTTTTATCTGATGCTCAAAAAGGGCGGCACGGTCTTTTCGCTGGCCTCAAGGCTGGTGGGCTTTCTCGGAGATAAAAAGCTCATCAAAAAGGCAGACGCCCTGAAGGAAAAGATAAAAAAGACCGGCGATGATTATGCCGGCTGCTCAAAGCTTATGGCCGGAAACAAGGGCCTTGCACTGACGGCCTTTTTCTGGAACCTGCTCCAGAGGAGCTCACAGATCGCCATCCCGGCATTTGTGTTCATGGCCATCGGTGGTGATGGCAGGACGGCAGCGGAGCTTTTTGCAAGACAGTGCTATATAACCATCGGTTCAAATTACGTGCCCGTCCCCGGAGCCATGGGAATAGCCGACTACCTTATGATAGACGGCTTTGACGGGATAATGGGATCAAATACGGCCGTCCGGCTGGAAATGCTCAGCAGGTCGGTAAGCTTTTACATCTGCGTGGCTGTAAGCGGACTCATAACGCTTGCGGCGTATCTGTCCGGGAGGAAGAAAAATGCTGGGAGTTTATGATTACACGGTGATATTGACATACCTGTCAACGATCTCCGGTGTAACAGGTATCATAGTTACTATGACGGGTATAGGACACCCCTATCTGGGCACCGTTTTTCTCATGCTGTCCGGTATGATGGATGCTTTTGACGGAAAGGTAGCCAGGACAAAGAGCAACAGGAGCG
Organism: Lachnospiraceae bacterium; assembly: GCA_017544285.1. GTDB lineage: Bacteria > Bacillota > Clostridia > Lachnospirales > Lachnospiraceae > UBA1753. Next base: position 12,424 of record JAFYEL010000028.1, read on the forward strand.
AGTTCGAAAAGGATTTCGGAGTGCAGATAGACTCCATGTCCGACCTTATATGCTTCGGAGTGCTGCCGGTGGCCATAGGGCTGGCGCAGCTTCGGGTCAGCGGTATCTTTACAGAGCTGGTGAGACGCCGTGACTACGAGGGAAGGCTCTGGGTGGTGGTGCTCCTTATCACGGTTGCCATTTTTTATTCCCTTGCGGCTCTAATCAGGCTTGCATATTTCAACGCCACGGTTAAGGAGCGCAACGCCGTTAAGGAAGAGACGGGCATAGAGTATTTTGCCGGACTTCCCGTCACTTCGGCGGCGCTGGTCTTCCCCCTTACCCTCATCGCCCACTATTTCACCAGGGCGGATCTGACTGTGTTTTACTTCTTTATAATGCTGCTGATGGCCATGCTGTTCGTGTGCAATGTCAGGGTCAGAAAGCCCGGAAATAAAGGGCTTGTGATCATATTCGTGATAGGTATAGCGGAACTTGCGGCAACTCTCTTCATACTTTTCGGTGGCTGATATGGACGCACTGGAGTTTCTCTACAATACAATACCCGGAAGGCTGGTGCTGAGGCCTCTGATCGGAAGACATTTTTCCGCGTTTTTCGGCGCCCTTATGGACAGCCCTGCATCAAAGAGCCTCATCCCGCACTTCATCAAAAAATACCGTATCAACACCGCCGAATTTGAGACCGGTGGCGTGCGGTCCTTCAACGATTTTTTCTGCAGGCGGATAAAGCCGGGGGCAAGACCCGTGTGCGGTGACGCCGATGCTTTGGTGGCTCCCTGCGACGGGCTTCTGAGTGTGTGTTCCATCAAAAAAGGCACTGTGATAAAGGCAAAGCAGAGCCGTTTCACCGTAGCCTCAATGCTGAGGGACAAAAAGCTGGCAAAGAGCTTTGAGGGTGGGTACTGCCTGGTTTACAGGCTCTGTGTCAACGACCTTCACAGATATATTTATTTCGATTCCGGATACAAGCACAGGGACAGAAGGATAGACGGATTTTTCCACACCGTAAGGCCCGTGGCCCTGAAGGACGTTCCGGTCTTCACCGAAAACAGCCGCAGATACTGCGTTCTCGACACTCATTCCTTCGGGCGCTGCGTCCAGATGGAGGTGGGAGCCATGCTTGTCGGCAGGATCGTTAATCACCATCCCGCCGGGGGAGAGGTAAAAAGAGGCAGTGAAAAGGGCTTCTTTGAATACGGAGGGTCCACGGTGATCGTTCTGATCCCCGGGTCCGATCTGAGCTTTCGTGAGGAAGTGAAGGCCGCCATGGCTGAGGACCGCGAGATCTTTGTGAGACAGGGAGAGTGGGTAGCCCGCAAAAATCCTGTTTGAAAACCTACCTGTCAGATGATAGAATAAAAAAACAAAGGAGTTGTAAAATGGTTAAAAAGATAGTTCAGACTGCGGGAAGGGATGCCCTGGGAGATTTTTCTCCCATGTTCGCACACCTCAATGACGATGTGCTCTTCGGCGAGGTATGGAATGACGAGACCATATCCCTCAAGCAGCGTTGCATAATAACGGTGGTGGCCCTTGCGGCGGAGGGCATAACCGATCCCTCCCTCCAGTACCATCTGATAAACGCCCGCAACAGCGGTGTTACCAGGGAAGAGATATCGGCCATCATCACCCACTGCGCCATGTACATCGGCTGGCCCAGAGCCTGGGCGGTGTTCAGACTTGCCAAAGAGGTCTGGAAAGATGAAGAAAAGGCCGTGGAGCTCACGGAAAAGGAAAAATACCAGAAAGAGATATTCTTCCCCATCGGAGCCCCCAACGACGCCTTCGCCGAGTATTTTGTGGGACAGTCCTATCTGGCACCTGTCTCAAAGGACCAGGTCTCTGTCTTCAACGTAACCTTTGAGCCCGGCTGCCGCAACAACTGGCACATCCATAAGGCCGAGCAGGGCGGAGGACAGATCCTCATCTGCGTAGGCGGCAGAGGCTACTACCAGGAAGAGGGCAAAAACGCCGTCGAAATGACGCCGGGAACTGTGATAAACATCCCCGCAAACGTAAAGCACTGGCACGGAGCCGCCAAGGACAGCTGGTTTTCGCACCTGGCCATCGAGGTAGAGGGCCTGGGCACGGAAAACGAATGGCTGGAGAGCGTGACCGATGAAGAGTACGGGAGACTCGCCTGATCTATGGAAAACAGCAAACGAAAACCCAGCGCTCTTATGCGCAGCGTAATATTGGGATGTCTCTTCTTTATATTGCTGATATGCTGCGGTATGCTCACCGTGGGCTATGTCATATATAACGAGAGCCTTAAGGGCAGGTTTGAGTCCTACCTTCAGACCGTAGCTCCCGAGATGTCCGAGGTCCAGCTTGAGACCCTCAGGGCGCAGCTGCAGCGGGCCGGAGTTCTTGAACTGCAGAGATACATGCTCACGGGCATCATCGTGGCCGCGGTCATGGTGGTGATCTTTCTGATCTGCATCAGCCTCTGGATCAGGTCAAGGCTGGTGGATCCCCTCCTGGCAGTGGAAAAGAGCGTAGTTGATTACGCCGCCCGTTCCCACGGAGATGAGATGTCCGACACCCTCGTCTACGAAAGGCCCGACATCAACACCGGAGATGAGATAGAGGCCATCGCCGACGCCATGGTATCCCTGTCTGAGGATATGAGCAGCTATGTGGAAAGGCTCATGATGTCCCGGAGCGAGATGCGTATCATGAAGCGTCGGGTCAATAAGATGGATGAGCTGGCCTACAAGGATGCCCTCACCGGAGTAAATAACAAGGCCTCCTTCGACAGGATAAAGGCAAGACTTGACTGGGATATCATGAACAAAAAAGCCCAGTTTGCCCTGGTCATGGTGGACCTTAACTATCTTAAAAGGATAAACGACCAGTACGGCCACGATGCCGGCGACACCTATATCAAAACCACCTGCGAGATCATAAGCAGCGTCTTCGAGCACTCACCCGTATTCAGGGTGGGCGGCGACGAGTTCGTGGTGGTCCTGGAAAACAACGACTACACCGAGCGTGAAAAACTCATGGGTCAGCTGGCGGATCGGATAGAGGCGGCCTCAAATGATGCATCAAAGGATGCGGGAGAGCGGGTATCCGCCGCGGTGGGCATAGCCATATACAATCCCTCCAGGGACGACGATTCGGACAGCGTCTTCAGACGGGCCGACAACACCATGTACGAAAACAAAAAGGCCATGAAGGCACTCCGGAGGGAGTAAATCATAAGGCTCAACAAAATTTTCAAATGCTTCTGCGTATTATATGCAGAAGCATTTATTTTGTTGTCAAAAAAAGATACTATACAATATTTAGTTTTCGTGTTACAATGACTAGGATTGTATGGGTTACATAAGATGTTACCCATAATCACGGTTTATCAGTGTTAACGCAGGAGGAAAAAATGATTAAGCATTTGGGAAAAGGAAAGAGGATAAGAAGCGCACTTGCCATAGTGCTTGCCGCATCGATGCTGTTTTCCGGCAATACCCTGGCCTTCGCTGCAGAAGACTTCGAGGGATCCGGAGAAGAGATCAGACAGGAGTTATCCTCCGCTGAAGATATTGTAGACGAGGCCGGCGAAACCGCTGAGGCAGAAAAGGCATCAGAGACATCATCCGAGGTTCCCGCCGACGCGGATACCGAGGCTGCCACCATAGAGGAGAGCAGAGAGGAAGCCTTCGAAGAGGTCGGCGCTTCCGAAGAGGATGTAGTCGAGGAAAGCACCGGTGAACCTGCGGTTACCGAAGCTGTCGAAGCAGCCGCTGCCGAAGGAGAGGGCACTGTCGTTACAAAGGGCGACGAGACCAAGGATATCACCACTCCCCTGAACGGAGTTGAGGTTCCGGGCAACGAAAACACCCTTCCCGCTCCCACAAAGCTCAAGGCCGTCATCACAAAAAAGAACCAGGTAAGCCTTTCCTGGAAAAAGGTCAAGAGAGCAAAGAAATACAGGATATACCGTATAAAGGCTAACGGAATTGCGGATACCACTCCCATTTACGAAGGCAAGAAGCCAAGCTACGTGGACAAGAACGCCGAGGAGGCAACGGTTGAGACCCTTGCCTACAAGGTTATGGCATACGGCACGGATGATTCCGGAGTCCTCGGACAGGGTTATCCCGCCTACACCATAGCAGCTCCCCTTATCACCGAAGTTGCCAGGACAAAGGACAGCGACGAGGAGATCGCTCTTGATATCAGATACACCAGCGTTAAGGGTGCCGCAGGATACGAGATCTTCAGGGCAAACACCAAGAAGAGCACCTATCCCTCCATCGCGGTTGTCACTCCCTTAAATGCCGAGGCGAGAGAGGTGATCGACGGCAACTCAAAGGTAAGGTCCGCATCCGGCAAGAAGATCTCCCTTGAAAAATACAAGGACAGCAGTGATATCACGGAGCTTAAGTATAAGTACTATAAGATAAAGACCAGGTTCTACCTTGCAGGCGTTACCGAGCCCGTTGAGTCCGATTTTTCGGCCTTTGGCAGGGGCAGGGTGACCACCAGGGCGCCCAAGCTCTATTCCGTATCTTCAAACGAAGGCACCAGCATCACCCTCACCTTCGAGGATATGGAGCAGGCTACGGATATAAACGGCAACAAGCTTATCAAGTCCACCGACTACTATCAGGTTTACCTGCAAAAGAACACCGGTAAATATAAGAAGCTTGAAAAGGTGAAGGCCTCCAGCTCAAAACTTGAAAACGAGGCAGTCACAAGGTACGAAAAGAAATACCTCAGCGAGTACGAGGCAAAGGAGCAGGGCTTTACAAACGGAGCCGGCTACTACGACGTACCCGTAAAGACCGATCACTATGTAAAGTACACGATTGAGAATCTGACTCCCCTTGCGGATTACACCGTGAGGATAGAAGTGGTAAAGAACAAGGTCGAGGGCGCAAAGAGCGACGAGAAGAAGACCCATACCAATCTTTCCAATATAGAGAAGCTCAAGGTCAAGGGAACCAACATGACCACTGCAACCCTTCAGTGGGAAAAGGTAAAGGGTGCAACCTCTTACAACGTATACTACGGAGAGATCACCGAGGCCCAGTTCAAGAATGCAACGCCCGCAACCCTTTCAAAGGTAAGCTACGAAAAGGTAAATGCAAAGGTAGAGGCGGACAAGGATGATATCTGCACCTACACGAAGACCAAGCTTACAAACCAGACCTACTACGCTTTCTATGTTGAGCCCCTTTACAAGTCGAACGTGGGCCACGCCGGAGACAAGACAGTCTATGTAAGCGCAAAGACAAGGATCGCGGCTCCCGATGTAAAGGTAACACAGAAGAAATACAACAGGGACAACAACAAGCTGACCTTCACCTGGGAAAAGATTGACAAGGCAACAGGTTACAAGATCAGATTCATAAAGGGCGCTTCGGCCATCGGCGATCTGGATACTTCCCCGAACTGGGGCGAGTCCGTAAAGAAGGGAAAGAACACCACCTCCTTCACGGTCACCGGACTTAAGATGGGCGAGCCCGTGGCCATCAGGATCACCACCCTGAGAGAGACCGGCGGCGCAAAGGACGGCGATGAAGAGGCAATGGGTAACTCTTACGAGGCAATGGAGTATGCCTGCCCCGAGAAGCCTCAGATAGAGGGCATGCTTTACAACCAGCCCAACATGGGTGCGGACCTGAGACTCAAGTTTAAGACTCCCACATATTCCACTTCCGTAAAGGGATACCAGATCTGGCGTTCCGCAAAGAAGAACAAGGGATATGAGATGATAGCCGAGGTAACCTCCTCCGATGTCCAGTTCAAGGATAATACCTACCTTAAGGACGGTTCGAAGGCTTACTACAGGATCTACAGCATCGTTCAGGGTACCGATGCTTCGGGAAGCAGCTCAAAGTGGAAGGCAGTGAGCCGCGAGTACACCCAGCAGATGTACTGCAACGCCACCTCCATCAACGATTCGGACATAACCATCAAGGAGGGCGAGACCAAGGAGTACACCCTGGGCATCAAGCCTTCGGCCGCTACCATGAAGCAGGTTGTTGAGTGGTCGGTATCCGACGGAAAGACAGACAGCTTTACGGAGGGCTACACTGCAGCTCCCGGAAAGACAGCAAGCAATAAATACATTAAGATCCAGACCACGAAGTTCAGCAGCAAGTTTGATGAGTTCAGCAAGGACACCATCAAGCTCACGGGACTTAAGCAGGGTAAATCATACATCTTCGTTGAGCTTGCAAACGGAGTCGCAGCAACCATTAAGGTAAATATCACCGAAAAGAGCGAGAGCGGCGGCGAAAGCGGCAACGGCGGCAAGGGCAACGGAACGATCATATGCCTGGATCCCGGTCACGGCGGCGATGACGGCGGATGTGCAAGCGGCAAGCTCAAAGAGAAGGACCTCAACCTCGAGATCTCCAAAAAGACAAAGAGCTATCTCGAGAAGGCAGGCTTTACGGTCGTTATGACAAGAACATCCGACAAGTACGTAGAGCTTGAGGACAGAGTTAAGAAGGCAAAGGATGAGGGTGCAAAGATAATAGTATCCCAGCACATCAACTCCGGAACCGGAAGCGGCGTGGAGTGCTACTACTCCATCGACGGTACCGGTAAGAGCCTGGCCTCCAAGATGTGTTCCAAGACCGCAAGCAAGACCGGCATGAACAACCGTGGTGCAAAGACAAAGGAGAGCACCACCAATCCCGGCAAGGATTATTACGCAATAATCCGCTACGCAAGGACGAGCGGCAGCGGCGAAAAGGCCATCGCGGGAATAATCATGGAGAACGGTTTCATCCAGAAGGATTACGATACACTTCAGAACAAAGTGGATGAGATCGCAAAGGCCAATGCAGACGCCATCATAGATTACTACGGCGACTGATAGAAAGTAATAACAGAGGGGTTGTGGCATTTTGATGCGACAGCCCCTTTTTCTTAATCGGGAGTGATATCATGAAGAAAAAACCAATAATAATTGCCGTGGTCTTTATCGTGGCTGCGGTATGCACGTTTCTTATCCTGACCAACATCAAGCGGGCTCAACGGGAAGAGGAAAGAGAGAAGGTGTCCACCCTTACACAGGCTGACTGTGATGCCCTGGTGGCGGAAAAGCTGCCGGAGGGCCTGGAGGCCGAGCTATCCAATACCACGGTTATAGACTCCCAGGAGTATTACCTGTATAATATCCAGAGGGACGGAGAAGAACTTGACCAGATGCTGGCCGTTAACAGCGTATCCGGTGAGGTCAGTGTTTACAACGAGGACGAGGATGCCCTGGAGGACTACAGTACATTCGCGGCCTACGATGAGAAGCTGGATGAAAATATCGAGTGGACCGGACAGTATGTAAGTGAGGGCTTTGTCATAAATATAGAGGAACAGGACCCCGGATCCTTTGAGTTCTCGGCCACCCCTGCAGCGGGCGGAGATGCCAAAACCGGCTTTGCCTACAAGGACAACGGAGTCGAGGCAAAGGCCAATATGGACGGTGAAGAGATCACCATGACCCTTAAGGGCGGAGAACCCACCGTAAAGGGCGCAAAGCTTGACGGTACTTACCGGAGGAAATGATCTTGGACGAGGAAGAAAGACTCAG
>JAFYEL010000005.1 GCA_017544285.1 Lachnospiraceae bacterium
GTTCGTAACCCTAAGGTATTCCTTATGGACGAGCCTCTTTCAAACCTTGATGCAAAGCTTCGTGTACAGATGAGAATCGAGATCGCAAAGCTTCATCAGAGACTGGGATGTACCATCATCTACGTTACACATGACCAGACAGAGGCTATGACCCTTGGTACCAGGATCGTCGTTATGAAGGACGGTGTGGTACAGCAGGTTGATACCCCTCAGAACCTTTATGAGAAGCCTTGCAACCTCTTCGTTGCAGGATTCATGGGATCACCTCAGATGAACTTCCTTGATGCAAAGGTAGAAGTTGACGGAGATTCCGTAAGACTTGCCATTTCTTCAGATAAAAAGATCCTGCTTCCTCCCACCAAGTCAAAGAAGCTTATCGAGGGAGGCTACAACGGCAAGACCGTAACCTTCGGTATCCGTCCCGAGGATGTATATGATTCCGAGATGATGGTTGAGATGAACGAGAACATCTTCGAGACCACCATCCGTGTATACGAGCTTCTCGGAGCAGAGGTTTATCTGTACTTCGATCTTGACGAGTTCCCGATGACCGCGCGTGTTGATCCCAGAACCACCGCAAGGCCCGGTGATGTTTGCAAGTTCGCTATCGATGTTGAGAAGATCCACATCTTCGACAAAGAGACCGAGCAGGTTATCACCAACTAGTCAAAAGTTGTTTTATCCGAAAAAACGAGGGCTGTCCGCGGAGGATGGCCCTCGATTCGTTTGACGATCATTAATGTCACAGGGGAGAAAAATGCTTTCAAATCAGATCATACAGGATAGTATTTCGGAACTGAAAAACATAACGGGCATCGATATCAGGGTGGCGGACAGAGACGGAAAGACCGTGGTGTCCACCTGCGATGACGAGAGCATATCCGCTCAGATAGTCCGTTCCTTTGTGGCTTCTCCCGCAGACAGCCAGACTCTTGCGGACCGGCATCTTTTCCGGGTAAACGCGGATGAGGATACCATGTATGTGGTCATCACAAAGGGCAGCTCCGAGGAGTGCTACACTGTGGGCCGTATCGCGGCCGGCCAGCTGCGTACCCTGATGACAGCCTGCGAGGACAGGTACGACAAAAACAGCTTTTTTCAGAATCTTCTGCTGGACAACATGCTCCTGGTGGACATTCACAACAGGGCGCAGAAGCTTCACATCCCCAACGAGCGCAGGCGCTGCGTTTTCTTCCTTGAGTTAGGCGGGGAAAATGACGGCAGTTGCATGGAAATGCTCAAGGGACTTTTTTCGGCCACCCAGGGAGATGTGGTCACATCGGTGGACGAGAGAAGTGTCATACTAATCAAAGCCCTCTCCGATGAAGATGGTTACCCGGAGCTTGAACAGATCGCCCGGACCATAGTGGACATGATGTACACAGAGGTAATGGCTTCCGTCTGTCTGGCTTACGGCACCATAGTGAATGAGCTCAAAGAGGTGTCCAGATCCTACAAGGAGGCAAGGATGGCTCTGGATGTGGGCCGCATTTTCTACAGGGAAAAGAGGATAGTTGCCTACAATACCCTGGGTATAGGGCGGCTTATCTACCAGCTTCCCACCAGCCTCTGCGAGGTCTTTATGACAGAGGTCTTCGGCGACAACATTCCCGACGATCTTGACGAAGAGACCCTCACCACCATAAACAAATTCTTTGAAAACAATCTCAACGTATCCGAGACTTCAAGGCAGCTTTACCTGCACCGAAACACTCTGGTTTACCGCATAGAAAAGCTGCAGAAGACCACGGGCCTTGACATACGTGTCTTTGATGACGCCCTCACACTCAAGATAGCCCTTATGGTCATCGGATATCTCAGATATCTTAAGGGAAAAGAGTGACCATATATTCTGTAAATAAAACTACATTGCTTGACTATCCGGGACATGTGGCATGCACTGTCTTTACGGGAGGTTGTAACATGAGGTGTATTTTCTGTCAAAATGCGCCTCTTGTTTTGTGCCCCGAAAAAGAGGAGGTAACCCCCACAGAGGAGTTCTTTTCCTTCCTCGAAAAGAGAAAGGGGATACTTCAGGGGGTGTGCATAAGCGGCGGAGAGCCCACTCTTGAGGACGATCTTACCCGCTTCATGTCCGAAATAAAGGAAAGGGGCCTTTTGGTAAAGCTTGATACCAACGGCCTCAGACCCCGTATCCTGGAACAGATCTTAAAATCTGACCTTGCGGATATGGTGGCCATGGATATAAAGAGCGAGCCGGAAGACTATCCGAGGATAACCGGTATCAGCCCCGAATCTATTGGGCGGGTCAAGGAGTCGGCGGCCATGCTGATGGAAAGCGGCATCGAATACGAATTTCGTACCACGGTTCCCGGAGGAGTGTTTTCCGACGAAAATTTTGAACACATAGGACAGTGGCTTAAGGGGGCCCGAGCCTATTACATCCAGGCTTTCAGGGATTCCGGAGCCTGCCTTGCGGCCGGACTTAAGGAGCCTGAGGACGAGGAACTGGAGCGGTTTTGCGGTATAGTCGGGAAATACATTCCCTCCGCATGTATCAGAGGAAGGTGATCACATGGGCAGTGCAGAAGATATAAAGTATATGAAGGAGGCTTTGAGGCTTGCGAAAAAAGCTGCGGCCCTGGGTGAGGTTCCCATCGGATGCGTCATAGTATATACCGGCAATCCCAACGCCGAAAGGTCCTGGGATCCACAGGTGCTGGAGCGTATGAAGGACTGCAGGGGCAAGGTCATCGGCCGAGGCTATAACCGCAGAAAGACAGACAAATGTACCCTTTCCCACGCAGAGATAACGGCCATAAAAAAGGCCTCAAAGGTGATCGGTGACTGGAGGCTCGAGGGGTGCACCATGTATGTTACCCTGGAACCGTGCCAGATGTGCGCCGGAGCCATAGTCCAGGCCAGAATGGACAGGGTTGTGATAGGGGCCATGAATCCCAAGGCGGGCTGTGCCGGCTCCATCATAAACGTGCTCCGCATGAAGGAATTCAACCACATGGTGGAAACCGAAAAGGGGGTGCTGGCAGAGGAGTGCTCACAGGTGCTCAGCGATTTTTTCAGACGGGTCAGAAATAAGGAATTTTGAACGGCTTGAAGATTTTTTCCGCCTCGGTTATACTGTAGGGGTGGTTTTTTGAAACATACAAATTGATACAAAGGCAGGTAAGTTGTAATGGCAGATAAAAAACTTGTAGAAGCGATCACCTCAATGGATGAGGATTTCGCACAGTGGTACACCGATGTTGTGATAAAGGCAGAGCTTATCGATTACACCAGCGTTAAGGGTTGTATGGTGATCAAGCCTGCGGGTTATGCGATCTGGGAGCGCATTCAGCAGAAGGTTGACAGCATGTTCAAGGAGACCGGTGTTGAAAACGTATAACTGCCCATGTTCATACCCGAGAGTCTTCTTCAGAAGGAAAAGGACCACGTGGAGGGCTTTGCCCCCGAGGTAGCCTGGGTTACCCATGGCGGTCTGTCACCCCTTGCGGAAAGACTCTGTGTAAGACCTACATCCGAGACTCTTTTCTGTGATTTCTACAGTAAAGAGGTCACTTCATACAGGGATCTGCCCAAGCTTTACAACCAGTGGTGTTCCGTTGTCAGATGGGAAAAAGAGACCAGACCTTTCCTGCGTTCCAGAGAGTTCTTATGGCAGGAGGGGCATACCGCCCATGCAACTGCCGAGGAGGCAAAGGAGAGGACGGAGCTCATGCTCAACGTATACGCCAGATTCTGCGAAGAGGAGCTGGCCATCCCCGTGATCAAGGGTAAAAAGACCGAAAAGGAAAGATTTGCCGGAGCGGAGGCCACCTATACCATAGAGGCGCTGATGCATGACGGCAAGGCCCTTCAGTCCGGAACCAGCCATAACTTCGGCGACGGCTTTGCAAAAGCCTTTGGCATTCAGTATACGGATAAAAACAACCAGCTTCAGTACGTACATCAGACCTCATGGGGTATCACCACCAGACTGATCGGTGCCATCATCATGGTACACGGCGACAATTCGGGATTGAAGCTTCCCCCCAGGATCGCTCCGGTACAGTGCATGATCATCCCCATTCGCCAGAAGGCAGAGGGAGTACTTGAGAAGGCTTCCGAGATAAAGGACGCTCTTGCCGCAGCAGGAGTCAGGGTTAAGGTTGACGAGACCGACAAGAGCCCCGGATGGAAGTTCTCCGAGCAGGAGATGCGCGGTATTCCCGTGAGAGTAGAGATAGGACCCAAGGACATCGAGAACGGTATCTGCGTGGTAGTACGCAGGGATACCGGCGAGAAGCTTGAGGTTTCCATCGACAGCCTTTCCGAAAAGATACCCGCTCTTCTTGAGCAGATCCAGAAGAATATGTTCGAGACCGCTCTGGCACACCGTGAGGCCCATACCTACGAGGCCAGAAGCTACGAGGAGTTCTGCGATACCATCCAGAATAAGCCGGGCTTTGTCAGGGCTATGTGGTGCGGCGAAAGGGACTGCGAAGACAAGGTCAAAGAGGATCTCAGCGCCACTGCCAGGTGTATGCCTTTTGATAACAACGAGCCCATAGACGACAAGTGCGTATGCTGCGGAAAGCCTGCGAAGCACCTTGTGATCTGGGGTAAAGCTTATTGATATGAAGATCAGTATCCCGGACTATGTCAAAAGAATAATAGATATACTTGAAGGAGCCGGGTACGAGGCTTATGCCGTGGGAGGCTGCGTAAGGGATACCATTCTGGGGCGTTGCCCCGACGACTGGGATATCACCACATCAGCCAGACCCGCTGAGATAAAGGCTCTTTTCAGGCGTACTGTTGATACCGGGATAGAGCACGGTACAGTGACCGTACTGATGGGCAGGCATGCCTGCGAGGTCACCACCTACCGTATTGACGGCGAATACAAAGACTCCCGGCATCCCGAGAGTGTGACCTTCACGGGACTTTTGTCCGAGGATCTTGAGCGCCGTGACTTTACAATAAACGCAATGGCCTACAACGACCGTGAAGGTATAGTGGACCTTCACGGGGGGCAGGCCGATCTTGAAAATAAGGTGATACGTGCCGTGGGGGACCCTGCGGAGCGCTTCAACGAGGACGCCCTGAGAATAATGAGGGCGGTCAGATTTGCGGCCCAGCTTGGGTTCGAAATAGAGGATGGCACAAAAGAGGCCGCCTCATCTCTGGCCGAAAATCTGCGCAATATCAGCGCGGAGCGCATCAGGACAGAGCTGGTGAAGCTCATCGTCTCACCCAATCCCGATATGCTCAGGATGGCCTACGACATGGGTATCACAGGGGTGATCCTGCCGGAGTTCGATCTGGCCATGGAAACCCCTCAGAACAACCCTCATCATATGTATTCCGTGGGTGAGCATACTCTCCACGCAATGTCCAATATTTCCTCCGATGGCTATGACGAGCAGACCCTGACGGTTCTCAGGCTGTCCATGCTCTTCCATGACCTGGGAAAGCCGGCCTGCAAAGTCACCGGCGGGGATGGCGTGGATCATTTCAAGGGTCACCCTTCAGCCGGTAAAGATATAGCCTTCAGCGTTATGCGAAGGCTTAAATTTGATAACAAGACCAGGGATGCGGTGCTTTCCATAGTTCTGTATCACGATCTTCGTCCGGAGCCCACCCTTCCCGGGGTACGCAAGGCCGTAAACCTGGTGGGAGAGAGCACGGCGGAGCTTCTTGCGGATGTACAGACCGCGGACATTATGGCCCAGTCTGAATATAAGAGAAGCGAAAAGCTTGAAAAGCTGGCAATGACAAAGACGAATTATGAGCTTATCAAGGCAAACCACGACCCCCTCTTTGTCAGGGATCTCAGGATAGGCGGCAACGATCTGATCTCAGCCGGCCTTGCTCAGGGACAGCTTATCGGAGAAGTGCTGAACCACCTGACCGGGCTTGTTCTGGAGGATCCTTCCCTCAATGAAAGGGACAGCCTTCTTCAGCTTGCAAAGCAGTATGTTTCGGATCATCATGAGCCTTAAGAGCGTGAAAAAACTTCTTTTAATTATATCAATTATCATATCGATACCGCTCCTGTCGGGATGCCGTCAGAAGAGCGTACCAGCCCCCGTTACAGAAAAAAAGGACACCGGAGCCTCATCCTCCGATGACGACATATCGGAAAAACTTGAGGCGGTGGACACCGTTATCGTGGTGGACGTGAATACCGCGGACAGCCTCATCATCCTTCAGAATTCCGCCACCGGCACCAGGTATGAACTTTCATATGACGGCAGGACGGAATTTTTCGACAAGTACGGACAGGCTGTGGCTGCCATGCAGATAGCTGCCGGAGACATTGCGGATATCAGGCTTTCGGTGCATTCCGGGTATCTGAAGAGCCTTCAGATATCGGCGGATACCTTTGCTCTTAAAAACGTTAAGAACTACAGCTTCAATCCTTACAAGCACATGCTCAGCGTGGGAAGCGACAATTACAGGCTCCCTGACAGGCTGGTGGTCATTTCCTCCGGACAGGTGGGAGACGTCAGCGACATATGCGAGGGCGATATACTGACCATCAGGGGCATAGACCGTAGGGCCCTCACCGCAACGGTGGAGAGCGGTCACGGTTATCTGAAGATCCGGGGGGAGGAGAGTTTTGTGGGAGGCTGGGCCGAGATAGCGGACCTGATAGTTCCCGTCCGGGAAGGAATGCTGCTCACCGTTCCTGAGGGGACCTATGACCTTCGCATAACCTACAAGGGAAAAGGCGGCACAGTAGGTGTTACCGTAGAGAGAGACAAAGAGACCTCGGTGGATATCTCTCCTTTGAAGGACGAGCTGCTGCAGATGGGAAGCGTCAGGTTTGATATAACTCCCGCAAATGCGAAGCTTTATATAAACAACGAGGAAACGGAGTACATCCTTCCGGTGGAGCTTGAGTACGGAGTGTACAGAGTACGGGTTGAGGCCGCGGGATACCTGACCTTTGACAGAAATATCAGTGTGGGAAAAAAGGAGGCCGATCTGAAGATCGAACTGGAGAGCGACAGCACAAAGGAAGATTCCTCCTCCTCTTCGGAGCGAAAGGATGAGTCATCCTCTGCGTCCGGGTTTACCCAGATACCCGTGACACCGGATATCTCTTCCGCGAGCAGCACTTCATCCTCATCCATGGGTCCTTCCTCATCCTCATCTTCGGACTACTCCCAGGAGGGGACTTACTATGATGACAAGAGCGGTTCATCCTCTTCATCCGAGGGCAGGGGAGAGGCATATCTCTTTGTGAACGAACCCTACGATGTCGAGGTATATCTGGACGGTTCCTATAAGGGAATTTCCCCTATAGGGATCCGGAAAGAACCGGGCACCCACGTGATAACTCTGCGCCGTGACGGCTATGTCACCAAGAGCTATACGGTGACCCTCAGTGACAATAATGAGGACGAAAATTTTGACTTCAGAGAGCTGAAAGAAGAATAGCCCGGAAATGGGTTTACATAATATTGAAAACCCCGTAAAATATGCAAAAAAGTTGCCTATTTTCTTGACAATACGGGCTTTGGAGGGTAAGATTAAAATGCGTGCGGAACGAGCGTGCGCAGAAATCCCAAAAAGATTCTGTATAGGAGGAATTGTAATGAACAAGACAGAGTTAGTTGATGCAGTAGCAAAGAAGAGCGGCGCATCAAAGAAGGACAGCGAGGCAGTTGTTAACGCATTTATCGAGGTTGTTGGCGAGCAGCTTAAGAAGGGCGAGAAGATTCAGCTCATCGGATTCGGTACTTTCGAGGTAGCTACCAGAGCAGCTCGTGAGGGACGTAATCCTCAGACCGGCAAGACCATCAAGATCGCAGCTTCAAAGTCTCCTAAGTTCAAGGCTGGCAAGGCTCTTAAGGATATCGTAAACTCCGGAAAGAAGAAGAAGTAATCCGGACAGCGGTCATAACGCAAAACGCAATCCCGTGCGCACCTGTGCGTGCGGGATTGTTTCTTTATAGGCGACAGGAGATCACATGAGATTAGACAAGTTTTTAAAAGTATCAAGACTGATCAAAAGGCGGACCGTGGCCAACGAGGCCTGTGATGCGGGCCGTGTAAAGATCAACGACAGGGATGCAAAGGCCTCTGCTGCGGTGAAGGCCGGCGATATCATCGAGATCTCCTTCGGAACCAAACCCCTTAAGGTACGGGTGCTGAATGTGGCGGAAACCGTTAAAAAGGAAGAAGCCAAGGATATGTATGAGGTGCTTAGCTGATGGCAAAAGAGCTTTTATCGCTGATCGTTCCCTGCTATAACGAACAGGAGGCGCTGCCTTATTTTTATAAAGAGGTCACAAAGGTACTGGGACAGCTGGACTGCGACTGCGAGATGCTGTTTATAAATGACGGTTCAAAGGACGGTACCCTGGATGTACTGAAGGGTCTGGCAGAAAAAGATAAAAGGATAAAGTATTTTTCCTTCTCCAGGAACTTTGGCAAGGAAGCCGCCATGTTTGCCGGCTTCTGTAACGCGTCCGGGGATTATGTGGCAGTAATGGATGCCGATATGCAGGATCCGCCCTCGCTTTTGCCGAAGATGCTTGAGCTTATACACTCCGGAGAGTATGACAGCGTGGCCACCAGGCGTGTCAGCCGTTCCGGTGAGCCCGTGCTCCGCTCCTGGTTTGCACGAAAGTTCTACCGCCTCATAAACAGGATCTCCGATGCCGACATAGTGGACGGAGCAAGGGATTTCAGGCTTATGAAAAAAGAGATGGTTGAAGCCATCATAGCCATGGGCGAGAACAACCGCTTTTCGAAGGGTATCTTCGGATGGATAGGTTTCAGGACCTGCTGGCTTCCCTACGAAAATGTGGAAAGGGTCGCAGGAAAGACAAAGTGGAATTTCTGGCAGCTTTTCGGCTACGGCATAAACGGCATCATCAATTTCTCCGAGGCTCCCATGAACCTGGCTTCCGGCTTCGGAATAGCCATGACGGCCATAGCTTTTCTCTTCCTGATATTCATAGTGGTGCGCAGGGTAGTGCTGGGGGATCCCGTTGCCGGCTGGGCTTCCACAATGTGCGTCATCATTTTTATCGGCGGACTGCAGATGTTCTGCATGGGCATAATGGGGCAGTATATCGCCAAGACCTATTCGGAGAGTAAGCACAGGCCCCACTATATCATCGCAGAGTCAAACGATGAGAACGCAAAGAAGGTTGGGTAGGGTTGGTGAAGGATCTTCGCCTTCACAAAGAATTCACAATTTGTTTTTATATATTTCATACAAAAACTGTTGACAGAAAACAAATTTTTTGGTAAATTGTACTTACTCCAAGGGAGCACCTCTAAGTGGATCTGGAACAGGACGATCCGTCTGGGGAGGGTCAGCCGAAGCCCTTGGTTCCATATAGAGGCTGCTTATAGTTAGGAACTCTGTAGAAAGAGAGGTACAATCCAAAGGACACGTAAGCAAGCATCTGTAGAAGTCGTAAGTGAGAGACCGTGACATGATTATTATCAGGAATGTGTACCGATTGGGGTAGCGCGAGGTCACAGGGAAACGAGCACGACGGTGGAAACAGAGAAGTTCGGAAAAAAGAAGAAAGGAAGGTTCAGTCCAATGGATGGATCAGACTAGAAGCCCGTAGCATTGATAAAGAGTGCTGCGGGCTTCCTCGTTTTGTCTGATTTATTTAAGACATCTGTATTATCTTAAACCGGGATCACCGGTTTTTTTATTTTAATTCCAGTATCCGGTCTTAAGTACAACCGGCTCATCGGCCGTTGCTCTCAACAACTTCCTTCAGATCATTTTCGCTTATACCCTCATCCGAATGGAGACGGAACTCAAGATCTCCGCTCTGCCACCGGGCGTCGGTTATCAGATCGTTCTTTTTGGTAACGCTTACCTTTATATCACCTATATTAATGATATTCCCGGATCCCTCGTCGTTTTTTGTATCTTCTTCGCCGTGTGTGGCTTTGGTCACACTGAGCTCATAGGCTGCGCCGCCTGCGGTGGTACCGTAAGTCATACCGGGAACTTCTCTGTTTGTCCGGTTTTTTTCTGTGGGGGCGTTTTCCTCACTCTGACTGCCAATGGCACCGGCTGCGGACTCGACGGCTTCGCTCATATCGGATTGGATCTTCTGGGGCCCAAGGGTTGCTTCGCTCTCGGACTTTGGAGCAGCTTCATCATATGAATCGGCGGATTCTTCTAAGGCTTCTTCGGAGGCAACGGCCGCTTCGGATGTGGCAGCTTCTTCGGCCTTTTTCGTAGTCTTCTCGGAAACGTCCGCAGCATAGTTCGCTTCAGGGGCGGAATCCGTCATGGCACTCTCGGATGCGGCGGGTGCTGTGGCAGCGGAATCACCTTTGAGACTGCTCTTGAGGTAGAATTTGAATATACCCACAGACAGCACTATAACGGCGGCTGCCGCTATGAGGGGAGTCATCTTTACTATCTTTCTGAAGGGAGTGACCTTTGCGCTGACCGGCCTGTCCGCCTCTTCTATATATTCATCCTTCACATCTCCGATGGCGCGAAGTATATCCTTTTCGTTCATAACAGTTCTTCCTTTTCGAGTCTTATTTTAAGCTTATCCCTGGTTCTGGAGAGCATCATCTTTACCTTGCTCTGTCCAAAACCCATCTGAGAGCAGATCTCGTCGATGCTGTACATATACCAGTATCTTTTCATGAATACCAGGCGTTCGTCCTGACCCAGTTCCTCCAAAAATGTGTTGAGACACTGGGTGATGGCCATGGATTCAACTATTCTTTCGGGGTGTTCCTCGCCGGCCAGAAGCTCGGAAAGCTCGTCAAGACAGAGGGACACCTGGCCGCCGCCTCTTTTTTGGGCGTGGTGTTCCTCGTAGCGGTTGAGGGCGATGTTGCGGGTGATCTTCCCGATAAAAGACTTGAGTATACACGGCTTCTGAGGGGGGATCGCATTCCAGGTCTGCAGGCAGGTATCATTGACGCACTCGTCGCTGTCCTCATTATTATAAAGAATGTTCCAGGCTATCTGAAAACAGTATCGGTCATATTTCAGCTTCATCTGGGATATGGCATCCTCGGACCGGGCCCAAAACAGGTCGATTATCGCATTGTCTTCAAGCATTTTTGCCTCCATTTTACGGTCGGAGTTTTACAACAAAAATATTTTATCACAAAGTGTGACCCCGGTACATTTTTTTCTGTCTATATGGGTAAGAGGGCTTAAACAGCCAGACAAAAAACGAAAAAACACCATCTATCATAAAGGAGGAACAGTTATGAAAAAGAATATCAACAAAGCGGTTATGGCGATCATCTTAAGCGTAAGCCTTTGCGGCTGCGGACTCGGAACGGCAAAGGAAGCTTCAAGCAGCTCAACAGCTAAAGCCGATGAGGCAGCTGATTTCTGGTCGGATGTGGCAGTACCCCAAAAGCAGAACGAGGCCAAGGTACAGCCCGAAGCTGATTCCACAACAGAGGCATGTGAGGAAGAATCAGCGGATGCATATTATTTTGACGGCGCCACAGGCGATGCAGCTCCGGCTCCCGCGGCAGAATCCTTCAGCTTTGACAACAGCTTAAGCGCACAGCAGTATAAGGGCACCCGTCAGATGGGCGGCGCGCCGGGACACGGATACGATGAATTCTGGGGACCCGCATATCCCGAGACAGACTGGAACACGGAAGAGTACAGCCACATAGATGAAAACGGCTGGAAGTCCACGGCAACCTCTCCTCTTTCAACCTTCGCGGCAGACGTAGACACGGCTTCATACGCAAACCTTCGCAGGATGATCTACAACGGCGAAAGGATCCCCGAGGATGCTGTCCGCATAGAGGAAATGATCAACTATTTCTCATATGATTATCCCGAGCCCCGAAGAGGCGAGCCCTTCTCGGTGACAACAGAATTGGCTAACTGCCCCTGGAATTCAGACACAAGGCTTATGCTGGTGGGACTTAAGAGCAAGGACGTAGATATGAGAGAAAGAGCGGATTCAAACCTGGTATTCCTGCTCGACGTATCCGGTTCAATGGATTCTCCCGACAAGCTTCCCCTTCTTCAGAGATCCATCAGAATGCTCTGTGAAGAGCTTTCTCCCAGGGACAGAGTCTCCATCGTTACCTACGCATCGGGAGATACCGTGGTGCTTGAGGGCGTATCCGGAAGAGAAAAGAACAGGATCAGCAACGCCATAGAGGATCTGTTCGCAGGCGGCGGGACCAACGGCTCCGCAGGTATCAACACCGCATATGAACTGGCTGAGAAATACTACATCAAGGGCGGAAACAACAGGATAATCCTGGCTACCGACGGTGACCTCAACATCGGGATTACCGACGAGGGTTCCCTTGCAAGACTTGCCGAGGAGAAGGCAAAGGATGGAGTATTCCTCTCGGTTCTGGGCTTCGGCACCGGTAATCTATCGGACGCAAACATGCAGGCTCTGGCAGAGCACGGAAACGGAAACTACAACTATATCGACTCCATCTACGAGGCACGCAAGGTACTCATCGACCAGATGGGTGGCACACTTTTCACGGTTGCAAAGGATGTAAAGATCCAGGTTGACTTCAACCCCGAGTATATCAAGGGCTACAGACTTATCGGATACGAGACCCGCACCATGGCAGCAGAGGATTTTGCGGATGACACAAAGGACGGCGGCGAGATCGGAGCAGGTCACTGCGTAACAGCCCTTTACGAGATAGCAGGAAAGGATTCCGATCAGGATATCCCCGGTGAGGCAAAGTCCAGATATACCGAAACCAAAACAAAGACTTCCATATTCGACAACACCGGCGAGTTCCTTACCGTGAGCATCAGATACAAGGAGCCCGAAGGCAGCCGCAGCGAGCTTCTGGAGTATCCCGTGGACAGCAGGAGCATCTCAAAGAACATGAGCGACAACATGAAGTGGGCTTCCGGAGTTGCAATGGTAGGCATGATCCTCAGAAACTCACCCTACGCAAAGGACTGTGAGATGGATGATGTTATCGCCGAGATGGGAAGGATAAACGGAGTCCGCAGCGATCTTTACAGGGAAGAGTTCCTGGATATGTTCAGGTATTACGGATAAGAATTGAAAAGTAACTGAAGTTTTTGCTTGATTTTTGTGCGCCCCTGTGGTAGTATATCCACCGCGGGCGCACATTTGTATTTGTGGGGCATACAAAATGGATGATTCAACATATTTTGTGGTAAAGAGAAGAGCCTTGCCCGAGGTACTCCAAAATGTGGTGGAGGCGAAGTATCTGCTGGATACCGGAAAGGCATCCACGGTGCATGAAGCCACGGAGTCGGTGGGCATCAGCCGTTCTTCTTTTTACAAATATAAGGATGATATTTTTCTGTTCCACGACAGTCTGGCGGGGACGACCATAAACCTCACTGTCGGACTTGACGACGAACCCGGACTTTTGTCCGATGTTTTGAAAGAGATCGCCGTCACGGGAGCAAATATACTGACAATACACCAGAGCATACCCATCGGAGGGGTGGCGTCCCTATCAGTAAGCGTCACCTCTCCCGTTACCTCAGGGGATATATCCCAGATGGTTTCGTCCATAGAGGCAGTCAAGGGTGTGCATTATGTGAAGATAATAGGAAGGGAATGACATGAGTAAAGTTGCGGTACTTGGTTATGGTACGATAGGCTCCGGCGTTGTGGAGGTTCTCTCCATGAATGCCGAGCGCATCAGGAAAAATGCAGGACAGAATGTAAGGCTCAAGTATGTGCTTGACGTAAAGGATTGCACGGGAACTCCCGCCGAAAAGTATATTGTCCATGATATCGAAGAGATCCTCAAGGACGACGAGGTTGACATTGTTGTTGAGACCATGGGAGGCGTAAGGTTTGCCTATCCCTTTGTAAAGCAGTGTCTCATGGCGGGAAAGAGTGTTGCCACCTCAAACAAGGAGCTGGTGGAGAAGCACGGTCCCGAGCTCATCCGCATCGCCAAGGAAAAGGGTGTGGACTTCCTCTTTGAGGCCAGCTGCGGAGGCGGCATACCGGTCATAAGAGCTCTGGTCACCGCTTACACCGCAGACGAGATCGAGGAGATCTCCGGAATACTCAACGGCACCACGAATTACATCCTCACAAAGATGCTCAATGAGGGTGCAGCCTACGAAGAGGTACTGGCCCAGGCTCAGGAGATGGGCATTGCCGAGCAGAACCCGGAGGCCGACGTCGAGGGATTCGATCCCTGCCGTAAGATCGCGATACTGGCATCCGTTGTATATGGTAAAAACGTAAACTTCGAAGATATATATACCGAGGGAATCACAAAGATCAGCGAGAAAGACATCGCCTATGTGAAAAAACTCGGTGCTTCCATAAAACTCATTGCCTCTTTCAGGCATGTGGGCGATAGATATTACGCAATGGTATCCCCCTTTGTTGTGGGACCCGAAAACCCGCTCTACAGTGTCAATGATGCATACAATGCCATCTTCATCCATGGAAATGCAGTGGGAGACACAATGCTCTACGGAAGCGGCGCAGGTATGATGCAGACCGCCAGCGCGGTGGTTGCCGATGTTGTGGCAATAGCAGCGGGCAGAGGCGAGACAAGGCTTATAGACTGGAGCGAGGATAAGCTCAAGGTGGACGGCATCGAAAGCGACCGAAGGAGTTTCCTGGTGAGAGTTTCCGACGACAAAGTGGCCGAGGCAAAGGAAATTTTCTGCGCATCCGAGATCGTCAGGGTAGACGGTCTGGAGGGTGAGGCAGGTCTTGTCACCGGCGTCATGACCGAGGATGAATTTGAGAAGAGAGCCGTACAGACAGGCATCATAAGCAGACTTCGAATGAGGTAAAGGAATGAAATACATAGTAGTTTTGGGCGACGGAATGGCGGACGAGCCCATAGAAGCGCTGGGAGGAAAGACTCCCCTTGAGGCGGCCAAGACACCCGCCATGGACGAACTTGCAGCTGTATCCGAGGTAGGTCTTCTTCACACCATACCCGAGGGCATGAAGCCCGGGTCGGACACGGCAAACCTTTCGGTGCTGGGATACGATCCGAAAAAATACTATTCCGGCAGATCTCCTCTGGAGGCTCTGTCCATAGGAGTAAAAATGGAAGACGGGGATGTTGCCATGAGATGCAACATAGTTACCCTGTCAGAGGAAGAGGGGATCCCCTTTTCAAAGAGGACAATACTCGACCACAGCTCCGGAGAGATATCCACAGAGGATGCGGCGGTTCTGGTGGAGGCGCTGCGACCGCTGATCGACAATGAAAAATATCACATTTATGTGGGCACAAGCTACAGACACTGCCTGATAGAGAAAAAAGGAAAGGTCAGGGAGCTTTCCCAGCCCCATGATCATCTGGGAGAGGTCATCGGCGAATACCTTCCCGAGGATCCGCTGCTCCTGGAGTTCATGGAAAAGAGCTATGAGATCCTGAAGGACCATCCCATAAACCTTGAGAGAAAGAAGAGGGGAGAGAATCCCGCAAACTGCTGCTGGTTCTGGGGAGCAGGCACAAAGCCGGCCCTTTCGCCCTTCGAAGAAAAGACCGGACTTAAGGGAGTGATGATCTCCGCGGTGGACCTGCTTAAGGGAATTGCCGTGGGAGCAGACATGGGCGTAAAGATAGTTGAAGGAGCCAACGGCGGCCTTAACACCAATTATGAAGGAAAGGCCGACGCGGCTGTGGACGCTCTGTTAAATGAAGGATACGACTTCGCCTACATCCATGTGGAGGCCCCCGACGAGATGGGACATCAGGGCAGCGTGGAGAAAAAGGTCCGCTCCATAGAGTACCTTGACTCACGGGTCATAAAGAGAGTGGTTGACAGGATGAAAGCCTCAGGTGAGGACTTCCGCCTGGCGGTGCTTCCGGACCATCCCACACCCATCAGGATACGGACCCACAGCTCCGACCCCGTTCCTTACCTGCTGTACGACAGCACACAGGAGAAGAGCAGTGACCGGAAATACAACGAAAAAGAAGCAAAGGCGTCCGGTATTTTTATGAAGGAAGGCCCGATGCTTATGGAAAAATTGATCAGAAAAGGATGAGCTTATGTTAGTGGTTAAAAAATTCGGCGGCACATCGGTCGCCGACAAGGAACGGATCTTCAATGTAGCAAGAAGGATCGAGAAATCCTACAAGGCCGGAGACGACGTGGTGGTGGTTCTCTCGGCAATGGGAAAGATGACGGACGTCCTCATCGATCAGGCGAAGGACATCAATCCCAATCCTTCAAAGAGAGAGCTGGATATGCTTCTGGTCACCGGAGAGCAGACCTCGGTAGCACTGATGTCCATGGCACTTTCGGTGCTGGGCGTGCCCTCCATATCACTGAATGCATTCCAGGTTGCAATGCACACCACCAGCAGCTACGGAAACGCAAGACTTAAGAGGATAGACTCCGAGCGTATCAGGCATGAGCTGGATCAGAAAAAGGTTGTGGTCATCACCGGATTCCAGGGAGTCAACAAATACGATGACTTCACTACCCTGGGCCGCGGCGGTTCGGACACCACGGCAGTTGCCCTGGCAGCTTCCCTTCACGCCGACAAATGCGAGATCTACACCGATGTGGAAGGCGTTTACACCGCTGATCCCAGAGTGGTCAAGAAGGCCAGAAAGATGAAGGAGATCACCTACGACGAGATGCTGGATCTGGCATCCCTGGGTGCGGGAGTCCTTCACAACCGTTCGGTTGAAATGGCAAAGAAATACAATGTGCAGCTTGTGGTGCGTTCATCCCTGAATGAAGAAGAGGGAACCATAGTAAAGGAGAAAGTAAAAGTGGAAAGAATGCTGGTTAGCGGTGTTGCCGCAGATAAGAATGTTACAAGAATTTCCGTTATCGGTCTCGAGGACAGGCCCGGTGTGGCTTTCAGGGTTTTCGATCTGCTGGCAAAGGCAAACATCAATGTGGATATGATCCTTCAGTCCATAGGCCGCGAGGGAAGAAAGGATATCTCCTTTACCGTGACCGAGGATATGGCAGATGAGGCTCTTGAGCTTCTTGAGAACAGCAAGGAGCGTCTGGATTATCAGAAGCTCGATCATCGCACCAATGTGGCAAAGGTTTCCGTTGTGGGCGCCGGCATGATGAGCAACCCCGGTGTTGCCGCAAGGATGTTTGAGTGCATGTACAACTCCAACATAAACATCAACATGATATCCACCTCAGAGATCCGCGTAACCGTTCTCATCGATGAGAAGGATACCGAGAAGGCTATGAATGCGGCTCACGATGCATTCGGTCTTGAGGATTGATACTTGAATTTATCAGATCGTCTGTGATATCATAACTATGTCTACCCATTCACAAGGATGTGTGGCCGGTTCTTTTTCCGGCAGACAGGGAGGTATGTATGAGGATAGGAGCAGTGCCGGGGATCAACCCGGATTACAGGATTTCAATGCCCTCTGACTGGCTCATATCAAACGGTGCATCAAGGGCAGGGACAAAAGCAGACGAAGATGCTTCGCGCCTGGGAGTGACCGGCGTAAAGGCCGGCTCGGAGGACGAGGGGGAAAAGGTCGGAAAGATCGAAAAGAACCCCGGAGAATCCACCAAGGTCACACCGGGCCGCAAGTCATCACCCGCAGAGTGCGAGACCTGCAGAGAGCGTAAGTACCAGGACGGCTCGGATGAAATGGTCTCCTTTAAATCTGCGGCCCATATTTCACCTGAGGCATCTGCCTCAAGGGTGAGAGCTCACGAGCAGGAGCACGTGAACAACGCATACAAAAAAGCCGCAAAGATGGGCGGAAAGGTTCTTCAGGCCAGCGTCTCCATAAAGACCGCCATCTGTCCGGAGTGTGGACGCAGCTACGTCGAGGGCGGAGTCACCCACACCCAGATAGCTTATAAAGAGGAATCGCCCTACGAAAAAGAGCGCAAGGGGCTTGACGCGCAGGCACTTGCGGGCAGCAATTTCAGCGCAGATGTTTAAAACAAAACCGGGATCCGAAGGGATCCCGGTTTTTTCGATTCGTCATGAATTCATTTTTCGGACCATATTATGAATTGTTCTCGTCCTCGATGAGGGTGAGACTTCCGTATTTCTTTCTGAGAGCGGGCTTTTCAATCTTGCCCGTGCCGTTTCTGGGAACATCCGCAAAGATGATGGTCCTGGGTCTCTTGTATCTGGGAAGATCCATGCAGAATCTGTTTATCTCTTCCTCGGTACACTCCATACCTGCCTTGACCTGGATGATGGCTGCCGCGATCTCGCCAAGACGCTTATCGGGAAGTCCGATGACTGCCACGTCGTGAACCTTGGGCATTGCGGAAAGGAAGGCCTCGATCTGTACGGGATAGAGGTTTTCGCCGCCGCTTATGATGACGTCCTTCTTTCTGTCTACCAGATAAATGAATCCGTCCTCATCCTGCTTTGCCATATCTCCGGTGTGGAGCCAGCCGTTTTCCAGAACCTCTGCGGTGGCATCGGGATCCTTGTAGTAGCCTACCATGACGCCGGGACCCTTTACGCAAAGCTCTCCGACATTTCCCTGCTCAACTTCATTTCCCTGCTCATCTACTATCTTTGTCTTCCAGCCAAAGCCGGGAACGCCGATGGCACCCACCTTGTGGATGTTTTCCAATCCGAGGTGTACGCAGCCGGGGCCGGTAGACTCCGACAGACCGTAGTTGGTGTCGTACTTGTGATTGGGGAAGTACTCAAGCCAGTGCCTGATAAGACTGGGGGGCACGGGCTGTGCACCTATATGCATGAGACGCCACTGTGAGGTGCGGTAATTTTCGAGCTTGATCTCTCCGTTGTCGAGAGCTACCAGGATATCCTGTGCCCAGGGTACAAGGAGCCAGACTATGGTACATCCCTCGTTGGAAACCGCGGACAAGATGGACTTGGGATTTGTTCCCTTAAGGAGAACGGCGCGGCTTCCGGTGTAAAGAGAACCGAACCAGTGCATCTTTGCTCCGGTGTGATAGAGGGGAGGGATGCATAGGAATACGTCGTCCTTGGTAGTTTCGTGATGGGTGGCCTCCATCTGAGCCGACTGCGAAAGAGCCTGATGGGTCAGAAGTATGGCCTTGGGGAATCCGGTGGTTCCGGAGGAATAATAGATGGCGGCTATATCGCTCTCCTGGATAAGGATCTTGGGAGCGGTGCTCTCGCAGTTGCTGACCATCTTGAAATAGTCATCCGCATATGCGGGACAGGAATCTCCCACATAGAACAGAAGATGATTCTTTGAAAGTGAGCCGGAGATATCCTCGATACGTCCGATAAACTCGGGGCCGTAGAAGAGCACATCGGCATCGGCTTTTTTGATACAGTATGCTATCTCATCGGCAGTGTATCTGAAATTAAGCGGAACGGCTATGGCGCCGGCCTTGAGGATTCCGAAGTAAATGGGAAGCCACTCCAGGCAGTTCATCAGGAGGATGGCTACCTTCTGTCCGGCGCAGATACCCCGGGACATGAGAAGGTTTGAAACCCTGTTGGCCTTTTCGTCAAAGACTCTCCAGGTTATCTGACGGCGGTAATAGGTATTTCCCGAGGGCTGGATGAGCTCGTATTCCTTCCAGGTTACGCGCTGTAGTTCGGTTATCTCGGGGTTGATCTCTACGAGAGCTACCTCATCTCCGTAGAGTTTACTGTTTCTTTCCAGCAGATCTGTGATGGGCATTGTATATCTCCTTAATCGTTACTTGTTTTTAAACTGCTTCAGGCTGCCTTTGCCCGAAGACACAACACAATAAAAAGTATACATCTTTTGGACCCAAGATGCAAAAGGAATTGATTTCTCATTGTAAGAACCGTTGAATTTTGGTACAATACTGTTTATGCTTTACGACTTAAGAGAGGTATTTTGCTTATGAAAGAACTGATGCTTGGCAACAAAGCGGTTGCCAGAGGTCTGTACGAAGCAGGTGTCTGCTTTGTATCAAGCTATCCCGGTACTCCCAGCACGGAGATCACCGAGGAGGCCGTTAAATACGATGAGATCTACTGTGAGTGGGCTCCCAATGAAAAGGTGGCTCTCGAGGCAGCCTTCGGTGCTTCCCTGGCGGGACTCAGGTCCTTCTCCGGAATGAAGCACGTTGGCCTCAATGTGGCGGCAGATCCCCTTTACACCATGTCCTATACCGGAGTGAACGCGGGTCTTGTAATCGGTGTTGCCGACGATGCGGGCATGCACTCCTCACAGAATGAGCAGGATTCAAGGCGTCACGCCATCGGAGCCAAGGTTCCCATGCTTGAACCCTCGGATTCCGCCGAGGCCCTTGAGTTTGCAAAGCTTGCCTATGAGCTCTCGGAAGAGTACGACACTCCCGTGCTTCTCAAGATGTGCACCAGAGTTGCCCATTCCCAGTCGGTAGTCGAGCGTTCCGACCGCAGTGAGCACAAAAAAGAGTACAAAAAGGATCCCGGGAAATATTCCATGTCTCCCGCCAATGCCATAAGGCGTCATCCTATCATAGAGGAGAGGATGAGAAAGCTGGCACAGTATGCGGAGACAGCCCCTGTCAACAGGGTGGAATACTCCGACGACACATCACTGGGAATTATCACCTCCAGCACCTCATATCAGTATGTAAAAGAGGTCTTCGGTGATTCGGTATGCGTGCTGAAGCTGGGCATGGCTTACCCTCTTCCCGAGAACCTTATCAAAACCTTTGCATCAAAGGTGGACAGGCTCGTGGTTGTTGAAGAACTTGAGCCCATCATCGAAGATTTCTGCAAGGGACTGGGGCTTGAGGTTTCCGGAAAGGATATCTTCCCCATCTGCGGAGAGTTCTCACAGGGACTTGTGGCACAGACCCTCGGAAAGGAAGTCGCAGAGGGCCCTTCACTGGAGGTTGAGATCCCCGGACGTCCTCCCATCATGTGTGCGGGCTGTCCTCACAGGGGACTGTTCTTCTCCCTCAAGAAAAAGGACTGCACCGTTATCGGAGATATAGGCTGTTATACACTTGGAGGCGCGCCGCCGCTGGGCATGATGGACATGACCCTCTGCATGGGCGCATCCGTAAGTGCCATCCACGGCTTTAACAGAGCCCGTGAACTCAAGGGTACCGAGGAAGAGAAGAAAAAGAATGTTGTGGCTGTCATCGGAGATTCCACCTTTATGCACTCCGGTATGACAGGCCTGGCAAATATCGCATACAACATGACCGATTCCACGGTGATCATACTTGATAACTCCATCACCGGCATGACAGGTCATCAGCAGAATCCCACCACGGGATACAACATCAAGGGCGACCCCGCCGGAAAGATAGACCTTGAAGCACTCTGCCGTGCAATGGGCTTTAACCGGGTTACGGTGGTTGATCCTTACGATCTTGCTGCAGTGGAAAAGGCGCTTGACGCGGAGCTTTCGGCAAAGGAGCCCTCAGTCATCATATCCAGAAGGCCCTGCGCTCTGCTTAAGTACGTTAAGCACGATCCGCCCCTTTCGGTATCCGCCGACAAGTGCAAGAGCTGCAAGAGCTGCATGAAGATCGGATGCCCTGCCATCTCCATGAAAGAGGGAAAGGCAGTGATTGACAGGACACAGTGTACGGGCTGCAAGGTATGCAAACAGCTCTGCCCGTTTGATGCGATTGAAGGTTGAGGTGCGGTATGCAGACTAAGAATATTATGATAGTAGGAGTGGGCGGTCAGGGAAGCCTGCTCGCCAGCAAGCTTTTGGGACACCTGCTGCTCACAAAGGGATATGACGTAAAGGTTTCCGAGGTTCACGGAATGTCCCAGAGAGGCGGTTCCGTGGTAACCTATGTGCGCTACGGCGACAAGGTAGCCTCCCCCATCATTGACAAGGGCGAGGCGGACTTTATCGTTTCCTTTGAGCCCCTTGAGGCAGCCAGATGGCTTTCCTATCTGAAAAAAGACGGTCAGATAGTGACCAATATCCACGGTATCGATCCCATGCCGGTAATAACCGGAGCGGCCGAATATCCCGAGAACATAGTGGACAGGATAAAGGAAAAGGGTGTGAAAACAGACGCACTGGACTGCCTTGAGATAGCACAGGAGGCAGGATCGGCCAAGGCTGTAAACGTGGTGCTCCTTGGCAGGCTGTCACATTATTTTGACTTTGAGGAAAGTGAGTGGATGGAGGCGCTTGAAGCCTGCGTTCCCGCGAAATTCCTTGAGATGAATAAAAAAGCCTTTGAAATGGGAGCTAAAGCTTAAGCAGCTTTTCGGCGTTTTTGCCCAGGATGAGCTCCAGATCATCGGAACCTATAGGGAGAGCCTTGAGAAAATCGAGGCTCTCTTTTGCGTCCGTCCAGGGGGAGTCCGACGCAAATACCATGCGCTCCGGGCCGAAGGCATTATATATCTTCATGAAGCCTTTGGCATCAAGGAGGGGGAGCTGGTCATCCCTGAGGGTATCATCACCGGGGCGCCTGTAAAGCGTGCCGACGGAGGTTGAAGTGTCGATCATGACGCCCGTGTCCTCAAGGACATCCGGAACTCTCTCCCAGCATCCCCAGCCGCCCATGTGAGCGGCGATGAACTGATAGTCACCGTCTTTTTGGGGTTTGCCGGCCTGCAGGACCACACTGCGGATCATTTCCGGATTGGCGCATACCCTTCCGGGAAATCCCATATCCTGACCCGCGTGGGCCAGGACTATAAGCCCCAGCTCGGCGCAGAGGCTTACAATTCGCAGGTTGCGGATGTCATCAAAGGGGGCGACCTGGAAAAACGAGTGGAGCTTTATACCGCGAAAACCCATGGAGAGAACCCGCTTCAACTCTTTTTTGGGATCGGGATGATCGGGGTGTATGCAGGCAAAGGACATGAGGGGGCCGCCGTCGTTGTAGGTTGCTGCCCGGTCATTGATCCTTTCCACCTTGGCGGGATCCGTGGCGATGGGCATGATGACGGACAGGTCGATGCCTGCCTCCTTGTCTATCCTGAGCAGGCTCCTTGCGGTGCCGTCGGAAAATGCCTTTGTATGGGTCTCGCCGCTGAGCTTGTCTATGGTTTTGGCTGCTATACTGTCGGGAAAGCAGTGGGTGTGAAAATCTATTACCATGAGAGACATTTTATGCTCCCGCAGACCTGGGGTCAATACAAAATTTCTTGATATGTCAGGGAAAATTTAGTAAAATTTAATATTGAGGGAAAGGAGAAGGCTATGTTTTTTTCAGACAAAAAACAGCTGGAGCTTGAGCTCCGGCAAAAGGATTCCGACACCGAGCGTCTGCTCGAATGTATGGAACGAATTATAAAGGGGGACTACAGTCCCGTGGATGAAGAGGGATTTTTCGACAAGTCCCTGGTTCAGCGATACAACGAAATGCTGGACGCATCCATGGACAGGAACAACCGTATGGTCATGCGCTTAAACGATGCCATGAACCGTATAGGCGACAGTGAACTTGTAAAGAACATGCTTGAGGAAGTGGATTCCCAGACCACATCCATCAACGACATGAGGGCGGCCAGCGAGGGATTGGGCAGCTCCATATCAAACATCCAGGAGTCGGCCGAAAATATCAGGGAGAGTTCCCATCAGGTCATCAGCTCCTCAAGGGGCTGCATGGAAAAGATGAGCGAGTGTCTCCACCTGGTAGATGAGGGTGCCAGATCCATCGGCTCCATATCACAGGAAATGGCCGGCTTTGCGGACAAAGCCCAAAAGATAAACGAGATCATAGACCAGGTCCGCGATCTGGCCGAGGACAGCTCCCTGCTGGGACTCAACGCATCCATCGAGGCGGCCCGAGCCGGCGAGGTGGGCCGTGGCTTCGCAGTGGTGGCCGAGCAGGTAAACCAGCTCTCACACAACACCACGGAGTGCGCCGACGATGTTGTTAAATACGTGGGCGAGCTTATGGACGGCATCAATGCACTTGTGGAGTCCGTTAATGTCACCATGCAGAGTCTTAACCGCGGTAACGAGAGCGTTCACGAGTCCATTCAGGTGATGGAGGGCATGAACGATCAGCTCGAGCAGATAAACACCGACATCGATCTTATAAACGATGAGATAAACAACCAGTCAAACGTTACCGAGAGCTTTGTCTCCGACATATCCGCCATCGCGGACAGCTACCAGACCCTTTCCAGAGAGTGCCTGGGCATCGGAGAACGGTTCTATCGCATCTCCAGGGATATCGACAGTGCCAGGGGCGAAATGTTCCGCAAGAACTCAAGGCCCACACTGTTGGATACCATCAAGATCTATGAGATCGACCATCTGATCTTCACCTGGCGGGTTTACAACCATATCGCAGGCTTTGAGAAGCTCCGCCTGGACCAGCTGAACAATCCCAAGGGCTGCAAGGTCGGAAAATGGTTCGGTGAGCAGAAAGATCCCGTCATCACCGGCGCCGACGGTTTCAGAAGAGCCTATGACGCTCACGCAAGGCTTCACTCCAGAGCCGTATCGTCCTGGGAAGCAGCACAGCGCGGCGACAGAGAGAAGGCCATGAGTTATTTCTACGAAGCTCTTGCTGAGTTCGGCAATTTCAGGAACAGTATGGAGACTCTGGCCAATTCCTTGAAGCGCAAGGGCTTCAGGGAAGAGACTCCAGTCTGGGTGTTCAAGCCGTCTAAATAGGAGTTTTCATGAAGGATATAAAGGAAATAAAGTTCATTACCATAGGCGAGATCCTTTTAAGACTTTCGCCGCCCAATTACGAAAAGATCCGCAATGCCTCTTCCTTTAACATAACCTACGGAGGAGCAGAGGCAAATGTGGCAGCAGGCCTGGCAAACCTGGGAGTGGACAGCACATTTTTTACCGTGCTTCCGGACAGCTCTCTTGGCAGGGCAGCCCTCAGGTATCTTCGTACCAACGACATCCACATGTCCAAGGCCATATATGCCGGGGAAAGGCTGGGGATCTATTATCTCGAAGAGGGATTTGCGGTGCGTTCGTCAAAGGTGATCTATGACCGCAAGAACTCCGCTTTTTCCACCTATGATTTCAGCGGCGTAGACATGAAGGAGCTCCTTGAGGGCTTTGACTGGCTCCACCTTTCGGGTATCACTCCCGCTCTCGGAGCAAACTGCCGTGACCTGGTAAAGAGAGCGCTTAT
This sequence comes from Lachnospiraceae bacterium, assembly GCA_017544285.1. Lineage (GTDB taxonomy): Bacteria > Bacillota > Clostridia > Lachnospirales > Lachnospiraceae > UBA1753. The sequence goes on from JAFYEL010000005.1 coordinate 24,920, forward strand.
CACCGCAAAGGAGCTGGGGATGATCGTCAGCTTTGACGGTAATTACAGAAGCGCACTCTGGGGATGGCAGGAGGCAAGGGACTGTATCACCGAATACCTTCCCTATGTCGATGTGCTTATTGGCATTGAGCCCATAAATCTGCCGGGGCCCGACGGCAAGGATATGAAGGAGGGGCTGTCCATGCAGCCCGATTTCAAATCCCAGGACCGCATTTTCAAGGAACTGGCAAAAAGATATAACTTCAAAGCCATCGGACGACATGTGCGCTATGTGCACTCCGGCTCCGAAAACTCCCTCAAGGCCTATCTCTGGTACGACGGAGAAACCTGGGAGAGCAAGACCTTCAGGTTCAACATTCTTGACCGCGTAGGCGGCGGCGATGCTTTTTCCAGCGGACTGATATACGGCATAATGGAGCAGATGTCACCCAACGACATCGTTAACTTCGCCGTTTCTTCCTCCGTGATAAAGCACACCATCCACGGAGATTTCAATATCACCGACGACAAGCAGGCCATATTCAGGCTGATGAATCAGGAATTCGAGGTAAGGCGTTAAGACCATGGACAAAAACCGGATGTATGCACTCTGCGAAGAGATCTTTCCCATAAACAGGAGTCTCACCGGAGAGGGAGTGCGTCGGACACTTGAGATAATAAAAAGGGAATGCCCGGGGCTGGTGATAAAGTCGGTACCCAGCGGCACCCGTTCCTTTGACTGGACCGTTCCGAAGGAGTGGAGGTGCGATGACGCCTATATCATCACTCCCGAGGGCGAAAAGATAGCTGACTTTAAAGAGCGCAATATAAACGTCCTGGGTTATTCCACCCCGGTGGACAGGGATTTTACCCTTGAGGAACTTAAGGAACATCTTTATTCCCTCAAGGATCAGCCGGATCTGGTCCCTTATGTGACTTCCTATTACAAGGAAAGGTTCGGGTGGGCCATCACCCACAGACAGTTCGAGTCTTTGAAAGAGGGCACCTATCACGGAGTTATAAAGAGTGAGCTCTTTGACGGCGTGCTGAATTATGCGGAGCTTGTGATCCCCGGTGAGAGCACCGAGGAAGTTTTTTTCACTACCTATGTATGTCATCCCTCAATGGCAAATAACGAGTGCTCCGGACCTGTGGTGGCCGCGGCCCTCATTGATTATGTCAGGTCCCTTGAAAAGCGCAGGTACACCTACCGTTTCGTCTTTGCGGCAGAGACCATAGGTGCCATCACCTATCTTTCACAAAAGGTGGATCCCTCTCTGCTCGCCGATGAAAAGGACGGATACTCGGGCGGAGAGCTCATGACGAATCTTGAGTACCTCAAGTCTCATGTGATCGCCGGCTTCAATCTTTCCTGCGTGGGCGACAACAACGACTACTCAATAATCCACTCCCGTTACGCGGATACCCTGGCTGACAGGGTGCTGACGCGGGTACTTAAATATCACACCGGAGGTTCCTTCAGCGATTATTCCTATCTGAAGAGGGGCTCCGACGAAAGGCAGTACCAGGCTCCCGGAGTGGATATTCCCCTGGTGGGGTTCTGCCGCAGCAAATACCACGAGTTTCCCGAGTACCACACCTCGGCGGACGATATGGACTACGTATCTCCCGAGGGGTTTGAGGGCTCCTTTGCGGTTATGAGCGCGTGCATAAGGGCGCTTGAAAAAAACCACACCTATGAGCTTACCTGCTTCTGCGAGCCTCAGCTTGGAAAAAGGGGACTGGTGCCCACCATAAGCAGCAAGGAAACCTTCCGGCAGACCCTTCACCTCAAGGATCTGATAGCCTACTCGGACGGCCGCAACGATCTGCTCACCGTAAGCGAGATCATAGATGCATCCCCCGACGAGGTGATAGAGCTGACCGACAAGCTATTGGAAACCGGACTACTGAAAAGGAAAGACTGATGACCAGAGAAGAGATTTTTTCGATAGTGACCGATATATTCAGGGATGTTTTTGATGACGACACTCTTGAGATCGGGGAGACCACAAACGCCGAGGACATAGAGGACTGGGATTCCCTTGAGCACATTGAGCTTGTCATAAATATGGAAAAGAAATTTTCCCTGAAATTTAACATAAAAGAAGTGAACAAGCTTGAGAATGTGGGCCAGATGGTCGATATGATACAGAGGATGTTATGAACCGTTACACATACGAAGAGATAGAGCAGGGGATGAGTGCCTCCTTTGAAGTTACCGTCACCGAAGAGATGCAGGAGAACTTCAGAAAGACCACGGGAGACGAAAACCCTCTCCACATCAGCGCGGATTATGCACGGTCCAGGGGCTATAAAGACAGGGTAGTGTACGGGATGCTCACCTCGTCTTTTTATTCCACCCTTGCAGGCATGTATCTGCCGGGAGAGCGTGCCCTTGTGCACAGCATTGAGGCCAAGTACCAGAAGCCGGTGTTCATCGGTGACCGCCTTACGGTGGAGGGAAAGGTCGATGAAAAAAATGATACCTACAGACTGATAAAGATCAAGGCCGTTATGCGCAATCAGGACGGCGAAAAGGTGTCGAAAGCGGTCATTCAGGTGGGAGTTGACTGACTACCGCTTACTTTTTTTGCGCAATTACCAAAAATAGACAGTATTGATGCGTATATTTACTGTCGGAAAGGAAAAGTCGTTGACTGATTCTGAGTTCGATGAGAGCATGCTGCGAATGCAGCAGGGCGATCGCGCCCCACTGAAAAACATATATCAGGATTATATAGGCTTTATTTATTCGGTTGTTTTCAGCGTAGTCGGAAGCAAGGAAAATGCTGAGGATATCTCCGCAGATTTCTTCATCAGACTTTGGGAGCAGTCATCCAAGTACCGTCCCGGAACGGGGCACAAGGCATGGATGTCAAGGATAGCCCACAATATGTCCGTCGATTTTCTCAGGAAGCGCAAGCGCGAATCCCTCACGGACGAGATGGAATCCGCTACAGACGACGACAGCTCCATCAACGGAAAGACTATATATGACATGGAGATCACCAATCCGGTAGAGGATGAAGTCATCTCCAATCTTTCGCTGCAACAGGCTCTAAAGGCCCTCAGCGAAGATGAGCGTGTCGTGATAAACATGAAGATCATGGGTGACATGACCTTTAAGAGCATCGCGGAGGCTCTGGGGCAGTCCATGGGTACGGTTACCTGGAGATATCAGAGTGCCCTCAGGAAGTTAAGGAAGTTCGGTTATGAATAAAAGGTTTGAGCAGGAATACAGGGAATTCATGGAAAACAGCATTCCCGACATATGGGACCGTATAGAGGCCGGTACAGCTATGTCCCAGCGCTCTAACAGTGTGCTTGAGGACGAGATTCCCATACGTGAGACCTCTGCCGATGAAGCAAAGCCTGCGAAGACCAAACCTTTCGTTAATTATTATCAGCTTATGGCCATCGCCGGAGCGGCAGCGTGTTTTGCCTTACTTGCCATCGGCGCACCGGTTGTTCGCCAGTCAATGCATACAGAGCAGGAGGCCGCGGAAGGCGGAGTTCAGGATCCCGCAGAGGATCCCGCACCTGCAGCAGATATCATCAAGGAAGATACTTCCTCTTCCATACCTGCACCCGATGACAGCAGCAGTGCAGTAAAGCCTGCAGTCACCGCTCAGGTTGAAGAGACCGGGACTTCTTCCTCGGCAGCCGAAGAGAAGGCTGCACAGACTCCCGCTCCCACAGAGGGTGAGAAAAAGTCTCAGCAGGATTCTTCAGCAGCGGTTCAGACTCCCGCCCCCGAAGAGCCCGTTCAGACTCAGGCCCAGGTTCAGCAGCCTGCACAGCCTGTCCAGGTAGAGTCCGATACTTCCGGGACCGGGACTTCGACCAGCGAAAAGTCAAAGAACGATAAAAAGAAAGACGACAAAAAGAAGAAATCATCTTCTTCAACCGAGGCGCCGGCAGTTCCCGATGCAGCCGTAGATGCGAACGGAGGCGTGGCTTCCACAGACCAGGCATCTTCCGACAGCAGCTCCGCAAAGCAGGATGATCAGGTCGAAGCAGAGGCAAAGGCAGCGGCAGAGGCAGCAGCAAAAGCTGCGGCAGAGGCGGAAGCAAAGGCGGCAGCCGAGGCAGAGGCAGCAGCAAAAGCTGCGGCAGAGGCGGAAGCAAAAGCGGCAGCCGAGGCAGCCCAGAATACCGTGGTATATTCACAGGTAAAAGCCAAGGTCACGGGATACAAGAGCAGCAACGGTGAGATAATCTACACCGTTAAGATCATAGCCGATGAAAACGGCAGCTTTAAGAAGGGCAAGAGTATAAAGATGGTATCCAACATCGGCCTTGAAAAGAGCAAGACATACATCCTCTCATTTGCCGACGACGGAAGCAAGACCGGCTCAAAGAAGCTGTACACCGTTCTTTCGGCTGAGGCGGTTGAGGATTGAGTATAGTGTGTAAACAAAGGGGTTCGCAGATCTTCTGCGGACCCTTTTTTGATAAAGTTGACGTGGGATGGGATTTGTTTTAAACTGTCTTTTGTCGGATTATATTTACAGGTGGTGATCAGAGCGGATGTTACCTTATAAAATTGAAGATGATTCCATGCGCTTCAGGCATGAAATGAAGTATGAGGTTACGGATGCTTCGCTTGCTGCCCTTCAGAGCAGACTTAAGGGGATAATGCAGACCGATCCTCACGCCGGAAGCGGCGGGGTTTACCGCATCAGGAGCCTGTATTTTGACGATATCTACAATACGGCTTTTCTCGAGAATGAAAACGGCACGGGCCGCAGGGAAAAGTTCCGTATCCGGATCTACAACGGGTCCATGGACAGGATCTCTCTTGAGCGCAAATCCAAGGTGTATGACAAGATACGTAAGGTTTCCTGTATCATTACACCGGATCAGTTTGCCACACTTACGGATCCGCACGCAGACAAGACCGTGAGGGATGAGTACCCCGAGCTTATGAAAACGGTGCTTGCCGCGTACCACACATCAAGGCTTGAACCCAAGGTCATAGTCGAATATCTGCGCCGGCCCTATGTTTACAGGGACGGAAATGTCCGGATCACTTTTGATATGGATGTAACCTCTTCCTACGATCTGGATGCTTTCACAAAACCGGCGATAAACGGCAGGCCCATAATGCCCCCGGGGCATCAGCTTCTGGAGGTGAAATACGACGAGTACCTGCCGGATCATATTTACAGGACCGTCGCGATGCCGAATCTTCGGTTGTCTACTTTTTCAAAATACTATCTTTGCAGAAGATTCAGGGATAAATAGAAAGGAACGGATATGAGTTTTTCTGAAATTTTTAAAAAATCGTTTTTGGAGGGATATACCGGATCTGATATGAGCTCTGCCCAGATCATTTTTGCTCTGGCCATGACCTGTCTTATCGCGGTGTATATTTTCTGTATCTACAGGCTGATGACCCGCAAGACCTTCTACTCAAAGAATTTTGCAATCTCACTTGTGGCCCTGGCCATCATCACTTCTTCGGTCATCATCACCATCCAGTCCAGCATAGTTGTTTCCCTGGGTATGGTAGGTGCGCTGTCCATCGTAAGGTTCAGGACGGCGGTCAAGGAACCCATGGATCTGATCTTCCTTTTCTGGTCCATAAGTGTGGGTATTATCTGCGGAGCGGGTCTTGCAAAGATCGCAGTGGTGGCATCCATCCTTATCACCGCAGTTCTGTTCCTGCTTGATATCCTTCCCGTTGCGAAGGCTCCCATGATCCTCATTGTCAATGCAAGTGCCGATGAGGGTAAGGGTGAAGAGATTCTGAAGCTTGCCGGAAAGTACTCAAAGTACACAAAGGTTAAGTCCAGAAACTTAAGCTCCGGTCTGCTGGATATGGTAATAGAGGTAAAGGTATCTGAAGAGGAGAAGCTTGTCGGAGAGATGTCCGCAGTCAAGGGTGTCAACTCCGTATCGCTTCTTTCCCATGACGGAGAGGTGACATTCTAATGAACCGGGAAACAGTTCTTGTCATTGATTTCGGCGGCCAGTATAACCAGCTTGTTGCACGCCGCGTCAGAGAGTGCAACGTGTACTGCGAGATCTATTCTTACCGCACTCCCATTGAAAAGATCCGGGAGATGAATCCCAAGGGCATTATCCTCACAGGCGGCCCCAACAGCTGCTACGAGGAGGGGGCTCCTTCGTGTACATCGGAGCTTTTTGAGCTCGGTGTTCCGGTGCTGGGTCTTTGCTACGGAGCACAGCTTATGCAGCATGTTCTCGGTGGAAAGGTTGAAAGAGCCGGCAACCGCGAATACGGTAAGACAGAGGTTTTTGTAAACGATGACAGTCAGCTTTTCACCGGAATAGGTCTTGTGTCTTCGGAAGACACTGCCTGCCGCATGCCACTTCCCGAGCATGAAAAGAACAGAAACAAGACCATCTGCTGGATGAGTCATTTCGATTACATCTCACAGCTTGCTCCCGGTTTTGTATCCGTAGCTCACACCGTGGACTGTCCCGTGGCTGCGGCTGAGGATAAAGAGCGCGGGCTTTACGCGATACAGTTCCATCCCGAGGTTGTCCACACCGTTGAGGGCAGCAGGATGCTTTACAACTTTGTCCGCTCGATCTGCAAGTGTTCCGGAACCTGGCGCATGGATTCCTTTGTTGAATCCGCCGTAAATGATCTGCGTGAAAAGATCGGCGACGGCAGGGTTCTTCTTGCTCTTTCCGGCGGCGTCGATTCTTCCGTTGCAGCCGGACTTTTATCCCGGGCCGTCGGAAAACAGCTCACCTGTGTATTTGTGGATCACGGCCTCATGCGTAAAAATGAGGGCGATGATGTTGAGACCATTTTCGGAGAGAACGGAGATTTCGATCTGAACTTCGTAAGGGTAAATGCGGCCGTTCGCTTCTATGAAAAGCTTGCGGGAGTTACCGAGCCCGAGCAGAAGAGAAAGATAATCGGAGCGGAATTCATAAACATCTTTGAGGAGGAATCCAAAAAGATCGGAACGGTGGAATTCCTTGCTCAGGGAACCATATATCCCGATGTTGTTGAATCGGGTCTGGGCGGTGAGTCCGCGGTGATCAAATCCCACCACAATGTGGGAGGACTTCCCGACCATGTTGATTTCAAAGAGATCATAGAGCCCTTAAGGCTTCTGTTCAAGGATGAGGTCCGTAAGGTAGGTCTGCAGCTGGGAATTCCCGAGGAGCTTGTGAATCGTCAGCCCTTCCCGGGCCCCGGCCTTGGTGTCCGCATAATAGGTGAGATCACCGCCGAAAAGGTGAGGATCGTACAGGATGCGGATGCGATCTATCGCGAAGAGATAGAGAATGCGGCAAAAGAGTTTGTGGAGAGTGCCGCAGCAGACAAGCTTGCTTCTTCAAGCGCACTGGCATCCGGTATTTCAAGGGTTTCATCCAGTGCCGGGGAGATGTCTTATGAGAGGATCCGTGCTGCATCGGATAAACGTGTTATAGGAGCGGCTGCACGTCCCGCATGGATGCCTGATCAGTATTTTGCGGCATTGTCCAATATGCGGTCCGTTGGCGTCATGGGAGATGAGCGTACCTATGATTACGCCGTTGTTCTCAGAGCGGTTCAGACCGTGGACTTCATGACAGCGGAAGCATCGAATATTCCCTGGGATGTACTCCAGAGGACCATGAGCAGGATCATCAATGAAGTGAGGGGAGTCAACAGATGCCTTTATGACTTGACGAGTAAACCCCCCGGCACTGTAGAGCTTGAGTGATAACGAGCCAAGCGGCTCAAAATATGTTGGAACAGGCACGTAGTGCCTGCACGGAAAGGAAAGAGAGTGCCTATGCTTGCATAAAGGCACTCTCTTTTATTTTCGTGGAAGCACCGCGAAGCGGTGTTCCAACATATTTTAGAGACATTTGGCGACAACATACAGCGAGATGCAGCGCAGCGGAATCGAGCGGCTGATATACGTTGACAACGTACAGGATGCGAAGTGTAGAAGAAGGTACACCTGAATATATCGTGATGTTAGAGCGAGACTGAAACCAAGACTATTTTGAAAAAAAGTAAAGCAGTACGGCAAAAAATAAGGACTCAATAAAAAGGTACTATATCATTCTGTATATATTTGTGGTAGTTTCAAATCAAGAACGAAGGATGCGTCACTTCCTATTCGAGGATCTGACCTGATACGAGTATTGAAAGGAGAACTGCCATGAAAAATATAAGATTGGTTCTAATCGGAGAAATGATACTGTTTATTGTGGTATTCATGATTAGTGTTCTGGGTGGTAGCTATGGAATGTCTGCTATCTACTGGTTCCTTGATCTTCCGTCGTTACTGCTTATAGTATTGATCCTTATTCCCGGATTACTTATCATGGGGGAATGGAAGAATTTCATAAAAGCTTTTTCTGTTGGCATCAAGCCATTTAGTCTGCTGGAACTTAAAAATATTATAGGGGCCGTGGCTGCGGCGCAGAAACTTACTGTACATGCAGCTCTTTTTGCAATGATCATATCAGGAATCCTTCTGATGGGGCATCTGGATACTCCGGAAACAATAGGCCCCAATCTGGCAGTGTGTTTTCTGGCCGGATTGTATTCGGTTATTATTGAGTTCCTGCTCCTTCCGCTAAGACTAAATGCTGAGCGAAAAATGAATGAAGAAATGGATCTTGGAGAATGACGGAAAATGAGATAACAAAACAGCATTATCTCAAAGTTGCTCAGAAATACGGCTTTACAAGACGTGAGCTGGAACTGGGCTTTCTAAAGTTGTCCGGATTCTCTAACAGAAGAATATCATATATGCTTGGAATATCAGAACAGACCGTTAAGAACCATTTTACGCACATCTACGAGAAAGCGTGGGTCCCCGGAAGAAAGGAATTCCAGGAATTGTTTCTTAAAGATGATCAGGCCTGAAATGGATTAAAGAAATGAGCTCTGGTCTATATAAAGGTAATTCCACATAAAGAGGATTGTATATGGCCGGTAATGAGAAAAAAATCATTA
>JAFYEL010000029.1 GCA_017544285.1 Lachnospiraceae bacterium
AAGCCGCATAACAAGGCCGTCATGCATATAGCAGCCAGAAGTCTTTCGCCGTCGATCTGCTTCAGCTTATCCACAAGCTCATAAATCTTATCTATCAAATGAAATAACCACATATATCTCTCCTTCCTTTGTTCCTGATCCGCTGCTTTCCAGTCGATCAGAGCTCCGCACCACCGGCATTTATCCGGACGTTCATCATTCTTGTAAAGAACTACTGCCCTGCGGCATACCCCACATCTCCAATGGGGCACAGAGTCTAAATCGCCTATTGGCTTCCACTTTGGCAACATCCTGTACCTTCTTTCTTCCGTGCTTTCCATACCTCTGCATATCCTCTCCTGCCGGCGCGGTACAACTCGTATTCCTTGAAGAACTCATAAAGCCTGTCAAGGCAACAGGTTTCATCCCTCTCACATTCCCCGATATCCTTAAGAAAATATGGGCAATCCGGGCAAACGAAGACCTGACATACTTCCTGACAGGAGTCTTGGAACAGATCCTCGTCCATTCCCTCATCAGGATCCGCATAGTCCCATATAGCGCTGCATATATTGCTGCACGCTATGTGGCTATGGAATTCATAAAAATCACCTTCCCAGATATTTTTTATCCACTCATAACGCTCACCTTTTCCAATCTCTTTCCCGCAAAGATCGCATCTATGATTTTTGTTGGCTTTTCGAATTTCCTTGTTTATCTGCTCTATCATTCTCTCCTGCTTTCCCGGCCCTGTTCCGCTTCCTTGTCTCCGCATGGTGCCCTGCATCATACTTAAGGTGACAGGGTGCGCAGAGCGCTTTGAGGTTCCCTTCACTGATATCTGAAGGGATATGGTTCATATGAGCTACCGTCAGGGTGTTCCTGTGCGTATCAAATGGTTCACCCGGTCTGCGGCACTGCTTACCGCATTTCTGGCATTTCCAGCCTGCCTTTTCTTTGATTTCCCTGGCGATCTCATTCCAGTTTTCAGGATATAATTCTCTGCGCATCGGCATAGGCTCACCTCTATCCTTGTGGTTGTTCTATCCACTCTATATAGACTTCACCTTCTGTCAGCGCCATCAGCTCCTTGGCCTTTGCAAGCGACGGGGCCCATACGTCTATAACGTATCCGTCCCGGATCCCGTCGGTGCCGCCTATATCCAAAGCCTCGTAATAGCCCAGGAAAGTGCCGTCAGTCAGATAGACCATCGCACAGTCTCCCAGGTGATCACGACTTGACGCCATAATGCCTTCCCGGACTTTGGTTCCCGAAGCCGTCACCGTGCCTGGGCACGACTCGGGACAATAGCAGGTGAACTTCACCAACTCCGCTGCGTCCACTCTGTTGTTAAATATCAGAGTAAATATCATTGCCGCCACCGCGATGATCAAAATTATTTCTATGAGGCCTAAACCTCTGTTATCATTTCTCACCGCTTCAACTCCTCCTCGATCCTTCCAAGAGCCCCTTCGAGCATGTCGTAGAACTGTGCCTGCTCCTCGGCGTGCCTTGCCTGATCCTCATCGCCATTCTCCCTGTGCATCCTGGCGAATTCTTCCCAGACTTCCTTGTCTTTCTTCCTGCGGTTTGCGTACATCCATATGTACATTTCCAGCAGGGAAATGTCACCATTCGATATCTCCACCGCTCTCTTCTTGCACTTAATAGCTTCTAATTCCTCTTTTCCATTCAGTTTTGCGGCTATAGCTTCCTGGGCTTCCTTGTCAGTGGAATAATTACCGTGGTATTCCATATTTCCGCTGTGCTGAATCGCGTCTTTGTCCCTCAGCCGTGCGACGATGTAAAGTCTCTCACCTCCCACGGGATTACAGGATACAAACCATTTTGACGGGTTATTTGCCACCATAACTCAATTCTCCTTTCCTGCACCGGTGCAATTCCATCCGTCTGTAAGTGCTGCGAAGGTAGCAGACCGCCTTAGGGCGTGTGTTTCGTTTATCTCGCAGATACAGGAATCTGCTTTTTGTCCGTGATACATCTATTTAGGGGTTGCATGGGAGAACGTGGGATTATTCTCCCGGATCCCGTCGGCGCTTCGCCGCACTTACGGACGGATGGAATAAATGTGTGCTCTTACGCGAATATGGCCCGCTGCGCTGTGTCGGCCTTATAGTCCGACGTATGCCCTTCCGGAGCTCCGCCCCTGGCCAGTTCCTTGTAGATCGTAGCTCTATGAATCCCAATTTTTTTAGCTATCTCTGAAGGCTTTGCTCCTTCAGAACACATCTGCTGGATCTTTAGTCGATCCTCATATTTGATTTTCTTGTATGCTCTCGGCACACCTCTCACCTCCCTCCGGCAAAATAAAAAAGGATGCGGCAGAGTGCAAAATACTCTGCTACATCCTTTTCTTATGCTATATTTCTGCCTAAAAAAATAAATGCGGCAGAGGCATTATTGCCTCTTGTCGCATTTAATTCTAAAACTTACCTTTTCCTATTATTTAACGATAAGGCTCTTACCCGTCATTTCAGCGGGCTGAGGCATTCCCATAACCTCAAGCAGGGTGGGAACTATGTCTGCAAGGCATCCGCCCTCGCGGAGTGTAACCCCGGGATATCCGATGAGGATGAAGGGAACGGGGTTTGTGGTGTGGGCCGTGAAAGGAGCACCGGTCTCGTAATCGATGAGCTGCTCTGCGTTTCCGTGATCCGCACAGATAAAGAGGGCGCCCTCATGCTCGAGCACAAGGCTCTCGATCTCGCCTACGCACTTGTCGATGACCTCAATGGCCTCAACTGCTGCCTCAAGCACTCCGGTGTGTCCCACCATGTCGGGGTTTGCCAGATTGCATATGATCACGTCATATACGGGACTGCCGTCCTCATTTTTTGCTGCGATAGCCTCGGAAAGCTTATCCGTAACGGTGTAAGCGCTCATTCTGGGCTTTTTATCATAGGTGGGAACATACTTGGGAGAGTTTACCAGTATCCTATCCTCGTTCTCGTTGGGCTCCTCTATGCCGCCGTTGAAGAAGAATGTAACGTGGGCATATTTCTCGGTCTCCGCGATCCTTGCCTGCTTCTTGCCGTTCTTTGCAAGATACTCACCGAAGGTGTTTGTAACCTCAACCTTCTTGAAGGCAACGGTCTTGTTGGGGATGAGGGGATCGTACTCGGTAAAGCATACATATACGATGTCCTTCCTGGGTCCCCTGTCAAACTTGTCGAAATCGTCATCGCAGAAGCAGTGGGTGATCTCTCTTGCCCTGTCGGGACGGAAGTTAAAGAAGATCACGGAATCCTTATCCTTGATGGTGGCAACTGCCTGTCCGTTTTCCTGTACCACGAAGGGAACCACGAACTCGTCGTTCACACCCTCTGCGTAGGAAGCCTTTATACCCTCAACTGCGGAAGCCGCGGTATTTCCGATGCCCTTGGTGAGCATGTCATAAGCTTTTTCAACACGGTCGTAGTTGTTATCCCTGTCCATTGCATAGTAGCGTCCGGAAACGGAAGCGATCTTACCTACGCCGATCTTTTTGATCTCGTCCTCGAGCTGCTGTGCGAAATCCGCTGCGGACTGGGGAGGAGTGTCACGGCCGTCGAGGAAGCAGTGGATATATACCTTGGAAAGGCCGTTTCTCTTTGCCAGCTCTAAAAGTCCGTAAAGGTGGGTGTTGTGTGAATGCACGCCGCCGTCGGAAAGCAGACCGTAAAGGTGAAGGGAGGAATCATTCTCCTTGCAGTTGTTCACTGCCCTCATAAGCTCTTCGTTCTCAAAGAAGGTGCCGTCCTGGATCTCTTTGGTGATCCTGGTAAGCTCCTGATATACGATACGTCCGGCACCCATGTTGAGGTGGCCCACCTCGGAATTTCCCATCTGTCCGTCGGGAAGTCCGACTGCCATGCCGGAGGCGTTACCCTTTACAAAGGGGTACTCCTTCATGAGGCGGTCCATAACCGGGGTCTTTGCCTGCGCTACCGCATTGCCCTCGGTCTTTTCGTTGAGTCCGTATCCGTCAAGGATAAGTAATACTACCGGTTTTTTGCTCATTTTTTTCTCCTTTGAATCCGCTGATCTCAGCATCCGAAAGCTCCCGGAAGCTTCCCTCCGGAAGATCATCAAGCTTAATGTGCATCACCCTGACCCTCACAAGATCAGTGACCTCACGGCCTAGAGCCTTACACATCCTTCGTATCTGACGGTTTTTCCCCTCCGTCAGGACGATGGAAAAACTGTCCTTTGTAAGAGGCCTTACGCTGCAGGGAGCGGTGATGTAATCCCTCTCCTCAAGCTCTATGGGGACGCCCTCCGACATCGCCTTTAAAAAGGCTTCGTCGATCTTTTTGTCTACCCTGACCTCGTATTCCTTTTCATGCCCTCTGTGGGCACGCATTATAAAGTCGGCAAGCTCTCCGTCGTTCGTCAGAAGGATGAGCCCCCGGGAATCCTTGTCCAGTCTTCCCACGGGAAAGACCCTTTCCCCGTACCCAACCGCGTCGGATATATTTACATCATCCTCGCCCTGGGAAACCATGGAACAGGTCACGCCAACCGGCTTATTATATGCCAAAACCACGGTTTTTGCAACAAGGGTAACTATTTTTCCGTCGACCCTTACCTCGTCGCCTTCCTTTACCTCATCACCCACAAGGGCCTTACTGCCGTTTAAGGCCACCCTGCCCTCGGCGATAAGCCGGTCCGCTCCTCTTCTGGAGGTAACTCCGCAGGCTGCAATGTATCTGTTGATCCTCATACTAAATTACCTTTATGGTCCTCACTCCGGCCTTAAGGCTTCCTCTCGTTTTATATATTTATGAACCGGAGCAATTCTGACCGCTATCAGACAGGTCACTGCTGCCAGCATCCAGGCGATGTTCTGTGACCACCATACGCCATCCACGCCTAAAAACGGAGGTAAAACGCTGACTACCATCGCCGGGAGTATCAGCACCTGGATCACGGACATCAGGGTCGAAAGCCATCCGTCATTAAGTCCCGTGTACATCGAGGGGATAAACATTGAGCATCCCATGAAAATGAGGGATAAGCTGCAGGTGTCAAAACCGTTGACCGTCAATTCATAGACCGCCATATTTCCGCCCGAATAAAGCATGGAGAAGTCCTTTGCCAGAAGCTCGGTCAATATAAAGAATACCACCGAATATGAGAAAAGCACGATCAGGCACCTTTTGATCAGTCCCTTGAGTTCCTCCTCGTCACCGGCCCCCAGCTTGTAACCGATTATAGGAACCACGCTCTCGTCAAATCCCACAAAGGAAAGAGTAAAGAGCATGAACACGTACATTACGGAACCGTAGGCATCAACTCCCGCTTCACCGGCCATGACCATGAGCTTGTGATTATAGATGACGCTGACAACGCTCTCTGCCAGGTTTTCGGCCATCTCGGACAGACCGTTCACGCAGGTATCGATTATGGGCTTTTTTTCAAGTCTTGTCCATTTGAAATACAGCAGTTCTCCCTCTAAGTTCTTTGCCCTCATGTAAAAGAAGAAGGGCAGGGCCGCTCCCAGAAACTGGCCGGTAACGGTGGCAATGGCCGCTCCCGCAACCCCCATATGGAAAACCAGGATAAACAAAGCATCCAGGCCTATATTGGTAACGCCAGCAAACACCGTATAGGAAAATGCGCGCAATTCCCTTCCCGAGGTTATGAGAAAGAGCTGAAACTCATACTGGAGGGCAAGAAATACCGCCCCCACCATCACTATGACTCCGTAGCGAAAAGCCTCATCAAAAAGTTCACCGGAAGCCTTTTGGTACACGAGGAAGGTCTTAAGGAAAAATCCTCCTATGATGGACGCAAGAACCACAGTGATAATTGTAAATTCCACAAGCATCGAGAATACATCTACCGCCTTCTCCCTTTGCTTCTCTCCGATGAGCTTACCTATAAGTGCATTGCCTCCTCCTCCCACCATGAAACCGATGGATGCAAAGAACAGCATATAGGGCGTCACAAGGATACATCCGGCGTAGGACGTCTGCGAGGTATAATTTGCTATGAACAGTCCGTCCACTATCATATAGGCCGATGCCAACAGAGTGGTCAGTATGGGGATGGCGGAATGTTTGACAAGCTCCGGGACCGTATAGTGTTTCGACAGTTCTTCTGATTCATTGTTTGGGGTTTCGCTCATGAAAACAATTCTCCGATGGTTATATTTAACGGATCCTTTTTAAGCTTAAGACACATCTGCTTCATGTCTTCAAGCATTTTACCGGGCAGAGCCTCATCATATCTTCCAAGAGGCGATGTTATATCACAGGAATACCCCGCCTCTCCCGGGAACACCTGGAAGCTGGTCTGATATGCGGCCCAGCGCCCTGCGGTAAGCGACAGTATATCATCTGCCCCGGCCATATCCCGATCGGCCCCGTCTTCGATGACCTCTTCCTCACCCTCTTCGCTCATGGCCGCCAGCCAGTCTTCGCTGACGGTTTTTCCGAACAGGGTATGCTCCTCTGCCATTCCTGCCTGGTATATGAACAGGTAATCGGTCCATTCGGGATAAAGCTCGTGCATTTTCTTAAGAGGGACCGCTTCCATCATGCCCTCGAAAAACTGCCGGCTTATGCTGTGCAGGTAATCCTTGAGTGTCATATCATCTTTTGCTTCCCCGCAAATCACCACGGGCCTTACCAGGAAACCGAAGGTGTTTTTCACACGGTAATCATCACGTCCGCTGTATGCGATCACAAGAGGAAATCTGCGGCAGAGCGAATACTTTCCAAGTACCAGGGCCGTAAGCCCGGAAAACAGGATGTTCTCGGACACCGACAGCTCATTTGTGATACGGTCCGTATCCTCAAAGGTCATGGGCAGATCAACGGCGGTATCAACAAAGCCCGTGGCATCCGCCTCTGCATTATCTGACAGGGAGGGCCATTTTGCCAGTCCCTCAAAGAGCTTTTTGTAGTGCTCGGGAAGCTCATCCCTCGAAGAAGCTCCGGCAAAGCTGTCATTTTCGGCGGCATACTGCACCACATCGAAGGCTTCGGGCACTGCCTCTCTGCCGTCGCAGAGCTTTAAGATGTCATCCGCAAGTATCCCTACGGAATCCGCATCCCCAAGGATGTGGGCGAATCGCATTACAAGGTATTTATTTGTATCGGTTTCATAGACACGGAATTCGTAATTATCCCCTCCGGGATACATAAGCTCCCTGCCTGTCTCTTCCATGATGCCCGGGATCTCATCCTCAGTGGTTTTGAATACACTCACGGGGATGTTTTCCGCAAGCTTACCGATCTTCGAAGCTTCGGGGACACTTATCATAAGAGAGTCATCGCCGGCGTCCTCAAAGCTTATAAACAGGCCGGGATGCATGCCGGCAGCGCCGCGCACGGCACTTATCAGCTGATCGGTAGCCACCTCGTTATCAATCTTCAGCGCGCAGGACATTACATTCTCCGTCGAGTTGTACATATGCCAAAGTCTGTAATACAGGCCCTGTGTCAGAAGGGCATGAGCCCTCGTCACCTTCTGCAGTGCACTGCCCTTCTTCTTTTCCAGTATCAGCTCCTCAAGCTCCAGTATGTTCCGTCCGGAAACAATATCCGAAATGGTCAGAGGAACCTGATATTTCTCTCCGATGGCGGCGGTTATCATCATCATATCAAGGGATGACAGGCCTTCATCCACAAGGCTCACATCCGTTCCGCCCATGGGGCGCCCTGCGATATCGGAAATCGTATTAAATATATACTTCTGTATGTCGGTCTCGGGAGCACGGCCCTGCACGGCCCTGATCTCGGGACGCGGAAGATTCTTTCTGTCTATCTTCCAGTTATTGGTCATGGGCATCTGCTTAAGGGGCATGTAAATATCGGGTACCATGTAATGTGCAAGATTTTTTCCGGCAAACTCCCTTATCTCATTTCTGGAGTCCTCTTCAGAGAGATCGGGATCCTTTAAGACGTAGTAAAGACAGAGATAACGGTCATCCACCACCGTGGCGGCACAATGCACTATAAGGCTGCAGTTTGCCATTATGTTCTCAACCTCTTCCAGTTCTATGCGCAGCCCCCGGAGCTTAACCTGGCTGTCCATCCTTCCGCGGAAATCAATCTCTCCGTTCTCATCTATCCTGGCAAGATCGCCTGTCCTGTACGCCCGCATTCCCCTGAATTCGACGAAGGCCTTCTTTGTCTGTTCTTCAAGGTTTATATAGCCGCGTCCTACGCCCTTGCCGCATATCAGCAGTTCCCCCTGCTCACCCTGCGGGAGTTCGTTCAGATCCTTATCCACTATGTAGCAGGATACGTTTGAAGCCGGCTTTCCGATGGTGATCTTTTCGGATGATGTTATGATCTTTGACGTACAGCTGATAGTAGCTTCGGTAGGGCCGTATCCGTTTATGATAACTCCGTCCTTATTCACCTTTCTTACCTTGGTGTACAGCTCCCCGTGAAGAGCCTCCGCGCCAAGATCAAAGACACGGATATTTTTTATGGCCTCATGCAATGCGGGGATCGAAAGCAACGTATTCAGGTAACTGGGAGTACAGCATATGGCATCCACCCTGTTTGAGATCATACGCTCGTTAAACAGAAGGGGATTGAGTATCTGTTCCTCCGTGGCAAGGACAACCGTCATACCGCTCGTGAGGGAAATGAACTCCTCCATCAAGGAAAAATCGAAGGTGAAGGCTGCATTTGCTATCATCGTGCTGCCGTTCTCAACGATGTCCATGACCTCACGGTTGCCGGGATCATGTTCAAGAAAATTTGACAGATTACCGTGCTCTATCATAACTCCCTTGGGCCTGCCCGTGGAGCCTGAAGTGTAGATACAGTAAGCAAGGTCATGCTCTCCTATCGCCCTGCCGGGATTATGGGGCCACTGTGACGCCAAAAGATCCTCAAGGAAAAGAGGCCGGGCCGGATTCCCCTCAAACACCTCGGGGCGCTCCCTGTAGAGACGGCGGGTGGTTATGATATATCGGGCGGATGAATCCTCGCATATGAATTTTATTCTCTCATCGGGATATGATGTATTTGCCGCGGTATATGCCGCTCCGGACTTGAGCACGCCGATGTT
This sequence comes from Lachnospiraceae bacterium, assembly GCA_017544285.1. GTDB lineage: Bacteria > Bacillota > Clostridia > Lachnospirales > Lachnospiraceae > UBA1753. Next base: position 9,014 of record JAFYEL010000029.1, read on the forward strand.
GACCGCATAGTACATGAAATTGCGGGGCAAAAGGATCATGACTATATCGTCACTCTCTATTCCGTTATATATCAGCGCATTTGCCAGCCTGTTGGCATATTCATTAAGCTCAGCATAGGTGAGGAATGTATGGTCGCCAATAACGGCCTTCCTGTCGGGAGTGGCCGAAACACAGCGTTCAAACATACCCACCACACTTTCAAAACCTGCATTTCCCATCAATACATATCCTTTCGTGTCAGTCATCCAGAATCGTGAGCAGACTGCAGCCCTGCTGCATTTTAGCGATGACCGCCCTTATCACATCTGCACAGTTTTCTATAGCTTGGGGAGAATACATCCCGGTATCGTAATCAAATACCACCGAAAAGCTTCCGTCTTCATGGGCGTTGAGCTCGATATCCATCGCGCTCTCGGCAGCGCTTTCCTCGCCGTCGGGCAGGGGTTCGATCACCGCCTTTGTGTCCCCCAGAGCCAGTTCTCCGCGGCGTCCGATGGCGCCCTTCTGGAAAATAAAGCATGCGATCTCGCTGTCCAGGTATTCCGAATAGATCGTCCCCAGACTTTTTCTGTACTTCATACCTTCCTTCATAAGCCCATCCAGTGCCGCGAGATAATCCTCGACGCTCATATCTTTGTCGAAATCCCACCTAATGGGCAGCTGTTCGAGCATGATGCCCATGAGCCTTAATTCTTTGCTGTTGGTCCTGCCGTTGTGTACCCAGCTCATGATGGCCGTTTTTTTGCCCGTGAGCTTAGCCAGGGCAAGGAGCGTCGCTCCCATAAAGAAGCCGGGCTCACTGTAGGGTGCGCCGGTAAAGAAATCCCGTCTTATGCCATCTATGGGGAATTCAACTTCCTCATCCCCGGACTCTTCTGTGGAATCCACAGCCGGGAGGTTTTCCTTTACGGAAAAGCCGTCAAGCATTTTCCTCCAATAACCAACACCCTCCTCCATATCATAACCGGTGTCCGCCATTTCTTCCCGGATGTAGGCGGCATAGCTCGAACCGCTGCGCTTCAGATCGGCGGCGGATTTTCCCGAGACAAGGGCCTTGTAGTTCTTTTCCATTTCTCGCCAGAAAAGAAGGGCCGCTGCAACACCGTCCATTATCACATGATAAAAATCAGCGTAAAAATACTGTCTGGATCCGGCCTTAAGCAAACGGAGATTCCAGAGAGGATTGTCTATAACCTTGTAAGGCCTGCTTAAAGTGCGGAGGCACTCCTCCAATTCTTCTTCGGTCATTTCCTCAACGGCCACATCCTCTGTCTCGCCGTCAAAACGCTGCATTATCTCTCCGGTCTCATCATCGACGACAAAACGGCATCTGAAGATATCATGGCTGTGGAGCACGGAGTTAAGCGCATCCTTAAGTAGGTTCATATCTATAGACGGATCGAGTCTGACAAGGCTCACCATGTTCATCATGGTAGACCCCGCCTTGTTGAAGTGGACGTCCATCATAAAACGCTGTATGGGACGCAGGGGATACAGCCTGTGATCCACCTTATCGAGACTGTGGGGCTCCTGATCTTCCATGGGTATGGTGTTGTCAAAGCCGGTGGTTTCGAACACTTCCATTACAGCCTCTGTGGGGCGGAATACCATGAAATTGCCGCCCTTTTTTATCATCTTCTTATAGCTGCCAAGCAGAAAGCGAAGGCCGCTGGAAGAAATATAGGAAAGGTCCTTAAGGTCCATAAGGACTTCATCCACATCTTCGTTTTCGGAAAGCGCTGCCGCAAAGGCCTTTTCAAGCTCCATCGCCGCCACGGTGTCAAGCCTGCCGGAAATGTTCATGAGCATCTGTCTTTCTTCGGCGTTTATATTGATCTCAAAACTCATCTGTCCCATCCTTTCACAAAGCTGCCATTACAGAGGAATATTTCCGTGTCGCCTCCTGGGATTCTCAGTGTCCTTGTTCCTGAAGGCTTCTATGGCCTGCAGTATCCTCTTTCTTGTCTCGCCGGGGAGGATAACTTCATCTATCATTCCGATGGATGCGGCGTAATAGGGGTTATAGTATTCGGCTTCATATTCTTCTTTGAACTTCTGTTTAACCGCTTCGGGATCCGCCGCCTCTTTGATCTCTTTGCGCTTTATGACATTGACTGCGGCATCAGCACTCATGACGGCTATCTGGGCGATGGGCCATGCAAATACATAATCCGCGCCGAGGCTCTTGGAATTCATGGCAAGATAGGCTCCGCCGTAAGCCTTGCGCATGATAAGGGTGATCCTGGGTACAGTGGCTTCCGAGAAGGCGTACAGAAGCTTGGCTCCTCTTCGTATTACGCCGCCGTGCTCCTGCTCCAGTCCCGGCATATATCCGGGCACATCCACCATGGCGATGACGGGGATCCTGAAGGCATCGCAGAAGCGTATGAAACGCGCGGCCTTTTCCGAAGATTTTGCATCAAGGCTTCCCGCCAGCATATTGGGCTGGTTGGCAACAACTCCCACGGACTCTCCGCCTATGCGCATAAATCCCACGATTATGTTTTTGGCGTAATCTCTCTGAACCTCAAGGAACAGACCTCCGTCCGCAATGGACAGGATCACGGACCTGGCATCGTAGGGCTTGCGCATATTGTCGGGAACCAGCTTTTCCAGCTGATCCGAACAGTCGATATCCACATACTCCTTCCAGTAGGGCTGGGTGTCGCAGTTCTGGGGAAGGTAATCCAGGAGCTCCCTTACCTTGCCGAGGCATTCCTTGTCATCCGCATAGCAGAAATGTGCAAGTCCCGACTGCTCCATATGTACTGCGGCGCCGCCCAGGTCTGCCGCTGTGGCCGTCTCACCGATGGCAGCCTTTACAACATCGGGGCCCGTAAGGTACATCTGGCCGTTGTCCCTCTGGATAATGATAAAGTCCATCAACGCGGGAGAATAGCTCGATACGCCGGCACAGGGGCCGAGGATCACGGCTATCTGGGGAATGACGCCGGAAGCCATGACATTTGCGTGAAGTATGGCCGAGCATGCATCAAGTGCATATATTCCCTCGTCTATCCTGGCACCGCCGCTGTCGTTCAGTGAGATATAAGGGGCCTTATGATTGATGGCCAGCTGTATGATCTGACAGATCTTGCGGGAGTTACCCTTGCTGATGGTACCGCCCATAACCGTAAAGTCCTGGGATGAAATAAACACCTGGCGTCCGTTTATAAGACCGTATCCCGTAACAACACCGTCACCGGGGTAGTCCTCGTTGTGTACGCCCTCGATGGGCACATCGGATATCTGGAAGCCTGCGATCTCCACAAAAGAGTCCTTATCCACCAGCTGGTTTATTCTTTCCCTGGCCGTAAGCTTGCCCTTTGCGTGCTGCTTATCGATCCTCTCCTGCCCCCCGGGCATGAATGATTTCTCTCTTCTTTTTTTCAGTTCGTTGACATACTCTTCATTCCACATAATATTCCCTCTTTCCAAATGATCAGGTTCGTTACTGTAAGTGACGAAAAACAACTTCATAATTATACCATAAAACCACCTAACCAAAAAAGCAGTTACTTCGTGTTTTCGAAATAACTGCTTTCCATGTCATATATACATTCCGTAATTGGTCTCGTTGAGATCGTAGGGAGTGATCTGATATACGTAATAATTCAGCCAGTTGCTGTACAGATTGTTGGAGTGGGATCTCCACTGCAGCGGCGGCTTTTTCTCCGGATCGTCCCCGGGGAAATAATTAAAGGGAACTTCTATGGGCAGGCCCTTGCCCACGTCCCTGTTATACTCATTTTGAAGAGTGTATCTGTCGTACTCCGAATGTCCCAGCACAAAGATCTGCCGGCCCTCCAGAGCCATGGTCAGGTAGATTCCTGCCTCGGGTGATTCGGCCAGCACCGTAAGCCTTTCATCGGCTCTGATGGCATTATCATCCGTGGCCGTGTGACGGGAATGGGGCGCCATAAAGTAATCGTCAAAGCCCCTCACCAAAGGTATCTTGCGGTTCAGCACCCTGTGCTCATATATTCCAAAGAGCTTTTTGTCCAGAAGCCTCTTATTTATGCCGTAGAAATGATAGAGCCCCGCCTGGGCCCCCCAGCAGATAAAGAAGGTACTGGTGACATTGGTGACGGACCAGTCAAAGATGCACTTCAGTTCCTCCCAGTAATCCACCTCTTCGAATTCCATCTGCTCAACCGGGGCGCCGGTTATGATCATGCCGTCGAACTTGCTGTCCGCCACATCATACCAGGTCATGTAGAACCGGTTCAGGTGGTTGGCAGAGGTGTTCTTCGACACGTGGCTCTTTATGGCGAGGAAGGTCACGTCGATCTGCAGCGGCGTGTTGGAAAGAGCGCGCAGCAGCTGGAGTTCCGTATCTTCCTTAAGAGGCATCAGGTTAAGGATGGCTATCTTAAGGGGTCTGATGTCCTGATGGGCGCTTCTAAGCTCATCCATCACAAATATGTTTTCATTTTCAAGGATCTCCCTGGCGGGAAGGTCCCTCTGGATCTTTATAGGCATATCAACCGAACCTTTCCATGAACTCCTGCTCGGAGATTATCGCAACTCCCAGTTCCTTTGCCTTTTTGTTTTTTGAGGAAGAGCTTTCGGTATCGTTGTTTATCAGATAATCCGTCTTTGAGGTAACGCTTCCCGTCACCTTTCCGCCCCTCTCCTCGATAAAGGCCTTGAGCTCGTTCCTGTTGGCAAAATGCTCCACGCTTCCGGTGACCACAAAGGTGAGTCCGTAAACCGGAGAGCCGGTATCCACCGCCGCTTCCTTTTCTATTTCAAGCTCCGCAAGAGCGGCAAGTGCCCTGCTCTTCTTTTTTTCATCGGCAAAATACGCGATGATATCGCCTGCCATCACGGCTCCGATGCCGTCTATGGAGGAAAGTTCCTCCCGGGAGGCATTCATCACCGCCTCAAAGTCACCGTCGAAATGCCTGGAAAGGATCACAGCATTGGCAGTCCCGATACCGGGAATACCTATGGCGTACAGGAATTTTGACATGGTGGTGTGGCGGGATCTGTCCACCGCCTCCATCAGGTTTTTATAGGACTTCTCACCGAAGCCCTCCATGCCTGTGATCTCTCCGGCGTATCTGTCCAGGTGATATATGTCGGCGAATTCCTTTATGAAACCGCAGCCCGTGAATTTTTCGAGGGTCTGCTCCGAGAGGCCTTCCACGTTCATGGCGTCCCTGCTGCAGTAGAGGGCAAAGGCCTTTATCTGCTTTGCGCTGCAGTCCGGATTCTCGCAGAAAAGAGTCTCGGTGTCGTTTTCCGAATGTATGGATACAGGCATGCCGCAGGCGGGACAGACCTCGGGGAGGGTAAGCTTTCCCGATGCCGTCAGGTTCTCCGCGATCTGGGGGATTATCATGTTGGCCTTGTAGACCGTGATCTCGTCCCCTATGCCGAGCTTTAATTCCTTTACTATGCTGAGGTTGTGTACGGAGGCTCTGGTGACCTGGGTACCCTCCAGCTCCACGCTGTCGAATACCGCCACCGGGTTTATGAGCCCCGTGCGGCTGGGGGACCACTCTATCCTGCGAAGGATGGTATTGGCGGTCTCATCCTGCCATTTGAAGGCCATGGCGTTTCTGGGGGCCTTTGCGGTGGTGCCAAGGGACTCACCGTAGGCTATGTCGTCAAGCAGAAGCACCAGTCCGTCGGAGGGAAAGGCGTTCTTTGCTATCCTTGCGGAAAAATCCCCTATGGCCTTTTCCAGGGTGGCGGAGGTGACACGCACGTGCTCCACCACATCGAAGCCCTGTCCTTTAAGGAAATCATATTTCTTTTCGTTGCTGTTCTCAAAATCCACAGCCTGTCCGTTTTCCGATGCGGACACCAGGGCAAAGGCCACAAGCTGTACCCTGCGCTCCTTTGTGACGGCAGGATCCAGCTGCCTTACGGAGCCGGAGCAAAGGTTCCTGGGATTTTTATACCTGGAACTCTCGTCGTCTATGAGGCTGTTTATCTTTTCAAAATCCTCGTAGGAGATCACTGCCTCGCCTCTGACCACCAGAGTGCCCTTAAAGGCTATGCGCTGGGGCAGATTGGTGAAAAACCTGGCATTGGGGGTGATGACCTCTCCCACATCTCCGTTTCCTCGGGTCACGGCTTTTTTAAGCTCACCGCCCTCATAGGTGAGGACTATGGTGAGACCGTCCAGTTTCCAGGAGAGAAGCCCCTCCTTGTCCTTAAGCCAGGCGGAAAGCTGGGCCGGATCCTTGGTCTTGTCCAGGGAGAGCATACGGCTGGGATGCTTTTCCTTGGGAAGGGCCGAGGCCACTTCATAACCAACCCTGACGGTGGGGGATCCGGAAAGGACCACGCCTGTCTCCTCCTCAAGCTGCACCAGCTCGTCGTAGAGCTCGTCATACCTGTAATTGGTCATGATCTCACGGCCCTCACTGTAATAGGCCTTTGCGGCCTCGTCCAGCAGGGCTATGAGCTCCTTCATTCTCTGATTCTTGTTTTTGTTCTCAGAATCTGTCATTGCTTGTGATAGGATGTGTTCCCGGCAGCGTAAATATTGTAGGCTGCCACGTGGTCGTAGATAGCTCTCCAGGCGCTGTGGGCGTCTGCGGAAACGCAGATGTAATCTTTGCCGTCAGTACCGCAGGTATAGTAGCTGGCGGCACAGTTTCCGGACTTCACCACGTAACCTGTCTTGGCTCCCAGGACCTCGCCCCCGGTGTCCTTGTCCTCTATCCTTCTGAGAAAGAGGTTGGAAAGGCTGATGCCGTCAGGGTGCTCCTGTGTGGCCATCGTGGTGTATCTGTGGGCCATAAGCACCTCTCTTGCCAGGGGGTGGTCCATTGCCGCATTTATGATCACCGCCATATCGTAAGCCGAACAGTAGTGATTTTCATTGAATACTCCGGAACAGTCGGTAAAATGTGCGGGATCGGGAAGCTTCAGGGAGGCAAGTTTTTCGTTCATCATTTCGGCAAAGGCCTCCTCGGAGCCAGCCACTGCCCTTGCCAGAGCATGGGCGGCGTCGCCTCCGGAGGGAAGGATGGTGCCGTACAGCAGATCACGCATGCTCACCCTCTCTCCCACCTGAAATCCGGCGGTGGAAAGATCGTTGGAAAAAGCGTAGTCCGTATCCTCTATGGTGACCTCAAACATTTCGTCAAGGTCCTCTATGTGCTCGCAGGCCACCAGCAGAGTGAGTATCTTTGTCATGGAGGCGGGGTATATCCTGTCGTGGGCGTTCTTCACCGCCTTGACCTTCATATCCGTCGCGTTCACCACGATACCGTAGGTGCTGGTATACTCGCCGCTGCCCATGTAGGCAGGGGAGCCGTCCTCTGCGTATATATAGTCCTTTTTGGGGGCTTCGTATTTCTCTGCCTTGTTTTCGGATACCTCCGGGGCTGTTTCCACACCCTCGGATGAGCCATCAGCGTTCGGTTCGTCTGTATTTTCCGCCTCAGCGTCCGAAAGCTTTATGACGGGAGGTTCCTGTGTCTCGGATCCGCCTTCCGTTTCAGCCGTCGTTTTCTCTTCCGTCTTGTCCTTTGACAGGGCTGAGGCAATATGGGCGGTGAGCTTTACGGCTCCCACCACCAGGGCAATAAAGACGAGAAGAAAAACAAGTCTGAAAAAATACGCCCTCATAACACGCCTTCTCCGGTCCCTGCTCCTGCGGCGGCGACGGCGGCGGCGTCTTGTATCTTCCTGCATATCAGTTTCCATCGGCCGGAGCGCCCTGCTCACCCTCGGTGGGAGGCACTATGCCAAGAGCCACAAGCCCTGCCAGATTCCTTCGTATGGTGGCGGGCTCACCCTTGTAGGTGGTGGTGTGCAGGTATTCCTCGCTGATGACCTCACCGTCCTTTTCAAGGACTATATAGGTCTTCCAGCGGCTTCCGGGCTTTGCGTTCTTTACGATATCCTCGTAACCGGGAACCACCATGGGATCCTCAACATAATTGGGCATGGGGGGATCTATCACCCCGATCTTTTCGGAGCGCAGATGCCTGGTGATGCCCTCCTCAAGCTGGGGAAGTCCGAAGATCTTTACGGTCACGGTCCTGTCCTCATAGTGAGTCAGTATGCCTATGGGGGCCTCGGTGCTGTTGGTAAAGGCGAAGTCAGGCTTTGAGTAGCTGACGGTGGCGTCCTCTCCGGGAGTCACATAGGTGGGCTCATAGGTGTGGCCCGTGCGCTCATCCACCTGGAGATTTGCGGAGATAACGGCATTGTACATGGAGCTTGAAAGCTGGCACACGCCGCCTCCCAGTTCCATAACGTGCTCGCCGTTGGCGTAGGCTCCGGCCTCCTTGTAGCCCTTTTCCGCGGTCCTCTTTCCTAGCTTTTCATTGTATGAGAACCTCTCTCCGGGCTGGAGGATGGTGCCGTTCACCGCCTCGCAGGACAGCCTTACGTTGGTATTTCTGTCGTTGTTGTTGGTGGTATGGGTCTGATAATACCCTATCTGTTTAAAGTCCTCTGCCTTGAAGGCGATCTCTCCGCCCTTGGTCTTTGCCTGTATCCTTGCTGTGTAGTCACCCGCCTTAAGGGCGGCCTTTATATCCTCTTCAAGGGCGTCGTTATCTATTATCCGGTCTGCGGGAGCGTCAAAGAATTCAAAGGAATCCGTCTCGGCCACATAGCGGATCACGTCGTTGTGGGAAACGCTGACCGAAAGCTCCCCGGCAGCCTGCTCTGCAAGCTTCTTAGCCAGAGCGTCGATCTCATCGTCTGAATATTCGGTGGAAAAGCTTGAATCCTTGCCGGAAGAATAGGCCTTATCCAGAACCTTGTCCAGCTTTTCCGAATACATGTCGGGAAATTCATAGCTGTCATAGTCACCTATGACGGAAAGGCTCCAGGGGTGTCTCTTAAGGAGTTCCTCTCTCAAAGCCTCCCTGGGGTGTCCCGTGATATCACAGTTGTCCACGGTGATCACCGGCGGTCTCTCCTTTTCTTCCTTGACCGCTTCCTTTTGCTGAAAATGCTTAAGGGCATACAGGGCCGCCACAGCGATGACCGAGATCAGCACAAGGGTGATAAGAAACGCCCTTATGAACTTGATCATCCTTATTCTCTTTTTTCTCCTTCTGCTAACGGCCATTTTACTCACTCCAAATCAAAACAAACTACATTGTATCACTTTTACAGGCGGAATGGAAGAAAAAAAATCGGGGCATGTTTCCATGCCCCGTTGCATTTGATCCGCTTATGCGTTAACGATCTGACCGAAGTCGGGCTTCAGTGAAGCTCCTCCGATAAGTCCGCCGTCGATGTCGGGCTTTGAAAGCAGCTCGGCAGCGTTTCCGGCGTTCATGGATCCGCCGTACTGGATGCGAACCTCCTGTGCGGTAGCATCGTCATACATCTCTGCGATGGTATCGCGGATGATCTTGCAAACCTCCTGTGCCTGGTCTGCGGTTGCGGTCTTTCCGGTTCCGATAGCCCAGATAGGCTCGTATGCTATCACACGCTTCTTTACCTGATCCGCGGTGATGCCGTCCAGATCTGCTCTGATCTGAAGACGGATCCAGTCGATGTATGCGTTTCTCTCTCTGAGCTCAAGTGACTCGCCGCAGCAGAGAATAGGGGTAAGTCCTGCCTCGAAGGCCTTCTTTACCTTTTTGTTGAGGAACTCGTCGGTCTCGCCGAAGTACTCTCTTCTCTCGGAATGTCCGATGATAACGTACTTAACGCCTGCGTCTACAAGCATGGGAGCCGAGATCTCTCCGGTGTAAGCACCCTTGTCCTCGATGTAGAGGTTCTGTGCGCCCACCTGTACGTTGGTATCCTTTACTGCCTGTGCCACGGGAACGATGTCGATAGCGGGAACGCAGTAAACTACGTCAACGTTGTCATTTACCACCAGATCCTTAAGGGTTGCGCAGAGTTCTGCTGCCTGGCTGGGGGTCATATTCATCTTCCAGTTGCCGGCGATTATTCTTTTTCTTGCCATTTTTGTCTCCTTATATCGTGTGATACTAACATGTATCCGGGGTTTTCTATAAACAATTTTCTGTTTCAAGCCCCTCGGAAAATCCTAAAGGATTTCCCTCGTGATACGGGGTCCCCATCATTGCTTCGCAATGATACTCCCCTCCTTGGTTTTTCCTAACAATTATATGCTTCTATCCCCTCAGAAAAACCCTTCGGGTTTTCCTTCGTGATACGGGGCCCCATCACTGCTACGCAGTGATACTCCCCTGTATCCTATTTGTCATCAGCTGCATAAACAC
>JAFYEL010000030.1 GCA_017544285.1 Lachnospiraceae bacterium
GATATGCTTGCGGGAAGACTTGAGCTCTTCCCCGTTATGATACTGCTGTTGCCTGATACCTGGAAGAGGGATTGAAATGAAGATTATTATCGTTGGCTGCGGCAAGGTCGGAGATACCCTGGCCGAGCAGCTTTCCGCCGAAAAACATGATCTTACCATGATAGATGAGGATTCCGACCGCCTGCATCAGGTGACGGATTCCATAGACGCCATGGGCATCGTCGGGGATGGCGTGGATCACACCACCCTTATGGATGCGGGTATCCAGGATGCCGATCTTCTGATCGCGGTCACCGGCAGCGATGAAAAGAACCTGCTGTGCTGCGTAATAGCCAGAAAGGCCGGCCACTGCCAGACCATTGCCCGCATACGAAATCCCATATACAACCGCGAGGCTGACTTTTTACGCCGGGAGTTTGGCATATCAATGCTGGTAAATCCCGAGTACACGGCGGCTACCGAGATATTCAGCATATTCCAGTTCCCCTTTGCCCAGAGGGTGGACAGCTTTGCCAAGGGACAGATCGAAATGTTCCACTTCAAGATCGGAGAGTGGTCGCCCCTGGTAGGAAAAAAGCTGAGCACAACTTCGGCTGAGTTCAGATGCGCCGTGCTGGTCTGCATTGTAAAGAGAGGGGACGAGGTCCATATCCCCAACGGTGACTTTGTACCCAGGGCGGGAGACGAGATCTCCATGGTAGCCCAGAGGATGGAGGCCGTTAAATACTTCAAAAAGATCGGCATGTCAAAGAACCGCGTCCACAACGTTATCATTGCCGGAGGTGGAAACATAGGCTTTTATCTGGCAGGACTGTTGCTTAAGTCCGGCACGGATGTCACCATTATAGAAAAGAGCAAGGAGCGCTGCGAACAGCTTTCCACCAAGCTTCCCGAGGCTACCATTATTTTCGGCGATGCAACGGATCAGAAGCTGCTCTCCGAGGAAGGCATAGAGAGGGCCGAGGGCTTTGCGGCACTTACGGGAGTAGACGAGGAAAACATCCTGCTGGCTCTCCACACCAACAAGATTTCAAAGGCAAAGACGGTCACGGGAGTGGGCCGCAGCAGTTTTAATTCCGTGATAAACGAAATGAACCTGGGCAGTATCATTTATCCCAGGCTCATCACCGCGCATCACATACTCAGGTTTGTACGTGCCTTCAACACCGACTACGAGAGCGAGGTTGAGACACTGTACAAGCTGGCGGAGGGCAAGGCGGAAGCCCTTGAATTCAGGATAAAGGCGGGCAGCTCCTTTACGGGGATCCCCATCATGAAGCTGAAGTTCCGCAAGAATACGCTGATCGCCTGCATATATCGAAACCACAAGGTCATCATCCCCAAGGGCCACGACGAGCTGATGGCCGGGGATTCCGTGCTTGTGGTCATTTCGGGATACAGTATTTCAAGCATCAGGGAGATTTTTGAAAAATGAAGCATGCTGTTGTAACGGGAGCATCCAGAGGTATAGGGGCCGCCGTGGCGGAGTCACTGGCCGAAAGGGGCTATGCCCTAACCCTTACCTGCCACAGCCAGGGTACCAGACTGGAAAGATTTGCCGAAGAGCTAAAGGAAAAATACGGGATCAAATGTGACTGCTTTTGCGGGGACATCAGCGAAGAGAGCTTTGTGGACCGGCTTTTCAAAAATATAGATCCGCCGGACGTGCTGGTGAACAACGCGGGCATATCCCATGTGGGACTGATCCAGGACATGACCCTTGACCAGTGGAACAGGGTTATCGGGGTGAATCTTACCTCTGCCTTCCTCACCTGCAGGAGGGCAATTCCCATGATGCTGGGAAGAGGAGGTTCCATAATAAATATTTCCTCCATGTGGGGAACGGTGGGCGCGTCCATGGAGGTGGCGTATTCGGCTTCAAAGGGCGGGCTTAATACTTATACAAAGGCTCTGGCCAAGGAGCTGGCCCCCAGCGGGATCCAGGTAAACGCCCTTGCCTGCGGAGTAGTGGATACGGAGATGAACAGCTTTCTCACGGATGAGGACAGACAGGCCCTCTGCGATGAGATCCCCGCAGGAAGATTTGCCACCGTATCGGAAGTGGCAGCGGCGGTGATTTCAATAATTGATGCGGGCCCTTACATGACGGGTCAGGTAATAGGCTTTGATGGAGGAATTTAAGATGTCAAACACTGTATATGATGTGGTAATAATCGGCGCGGGCCCTGCGGGGCTGGCTGCGGCTATATATGCAAAGAGAGCCAGGCTTTCCTGCATTGTGATAGAAAAGACCGGCGGCGCCGGCGGCCAGGCACTTTCTACATATGAAGTAGACAACTATCCCGGAATGCCGGGCATAGGCGGTTTTGAACTTTCCCAGGCCTTCAGGGAGCACTGCGACAAGCTGGATGTCACCTTTGTCACCGACGAGGTGGTGGGCATCGAGGCCGAGCACGAGATAAAGCAGGTCTTTGCTCAGGAAAACAACTACGAGTGCAGGAGCATAATCATCGCCACAGGCGCAAGACACGCAAAGCTTAACGTGCCCGGTGAAAAGGAATTCTCGGGAATGGGAGTATCCTACTGCGCTACCTGTGACGGCGCATTTTTCAGGAACCGCACCGTTGTTGTGGTAGGCGGCGGCGATGTGGCGGCCGAGGATGCCATCTTCCTTGCCAGAGCCTGTGCCAAGGTTTACGTGGTTCACCGCAGAAACGAAATGAGGGCAGCGGGCACTCTCCAGGAGGCGCTTTTTGCCCTTCCCAACGTTGAGATGATCTGGAATTCCACCGTTGAAGAGATAGTGGGAGACGATGCGGTGACAGGCGTGGTCCTCAAGGACGTACAGACCAATACCACCTCGAAGATAGATGCGGACGGAGTGTTCATAGCAGTGGGTATCATCCCCAATTCAAACGAGTTCACCGGGAAGCTTGCCGTGAACAACGAGGGCTATATAGTTGCGGGAGAGGACTGCAGGACTTCCATCCCCGGCGTTTACGCCGCAGGTGACGTGAGAGAGAAGCAGCTGCGCCAGATCGTGACGGCAGTTGCGGACGGTGCCAACGCCGTCACCGGTGCTCAGAAATTCATAAGTGTAAAGGGCTAATGGTATACATAATTCTTTACGCATCATATTGGTAGCAAAAATGCGTAATCACACGATGTAGTGGTTGACATATCTCGAAAAAGGTGTTATATTTTGTAAAGTTTGTAACATATTTGTAAAATATAACATGAGGTTTTAATGAATAGATTCGTAACCAGATTTTCAGCCATAGGACTTGCTGCAGCACTTACGCTCAACGGCCTTTGCATCAATGTGGGCGCTGCGGGTACCGGCGATTTTATGCCGGTCGCGGGTGTAGCCAGAGTCCTGGGAGAAGGAAAGTCAGTAACGGCTGTAAAGGCCGAAAAGATCAAAAAAGATGAGTCCAGCGACAGCTCCATCATCCGCAAGCTCAAGGACGAGCCCGAGATAAGCGCGGAGGATGTTGAGTTCGGATCGGGCGTCTCCAGTATAAAAGAGAACGTTTCTTCATCGGATCCCGCCATCGTTACGGTGGGTGCAGAGTCGGCGGCCGCAAAGGATGAGCCCGAAGAAAAGGAAGAGATAAAGACCGCAGGACTTGAGGGCGGCACCAATCTGGAGACCGAGGATATCTTCGGAATGGAAGCTGCCGAAGAGGATGAGTCCCAGGAGGGCGAGTACCTCACAGAGTCCGAAGTGTTTACCGTAGCGGTAGAGGAAGAGCCCGTCGAAGAGGAAGAGGATTTCTCCAACCTGGTCATCGCCAGAGTTAACGATTACGTAAATGTACGTTCCGAGCCCGATGAAAACAGCGAGGCAGTCGGAAAGCTCTACAACAAATCCGTCGGAGACCTGATCGAGGAAGCCGGCGAATGGTATAAGATAAGATCCGGAAACTGTACCGGATATGTAAAGGGTGAGTATGTAGTCACCGGTGAAGAAGCCATCGAGCTTGCCAAGGAAGTGGGCACCAGGATGGCAGCGGTAACCACCACCACCCTCTATGTAAGAGAGGCACCCTCAACCGGAGCCGAGGTCATCGGCATGGTACCCATAGAGGACGAGCTTCTGGTCATGGAAGAGCTTGAGGGATGGGCAAAGGTTTCGGTCGAGGAAGGTGACGGATACGTATCCACCGACTTCGTAAGATTATATACCGAGTTCGTAAGGGCTGAGTCCAAAGAGGAAGAGGAAGCCCGACTCAAGAAGGAAGAAGAAGAGAGAAAGGCAGCCGAAGAGGCAGCCAGGAAGGCCCGCGAGAAGCAGCGCAAGGAAGAGGAAAAGAAGAACAACAAAGGCGGAAAGACGGCACCCGCACCTTCCGCACCTGCACCCGAGTATCAGGTTGCAGGCAGCGGCAACGGTTCATCGGTTGCTAACTTCGCACTCAAGTTCGTCGGCAATCCTTATGTATACGGCGGATGCTCGCTCACCAGCGGTACCGACTGCTCGGGCTTCGTAATGAGCGTATACAGGAACTTCGGTGTCAACCTGCCTCACTCCTCCGGTGGAGACAGAAGCGTAGGACGCGATGTTGGCGGTATCGGAAATGCACAGGCCGGTGATATCGTATGCTACTCGGGTCACGTAGGTATCTACATCGGCAACGGCCAGATAGTACACGCCTCCACACCCGCTACCGGAATCAAGGTTTCGAACGCAAATTACCGTCAGATCCTTGCGGTAAGGCGAATCTTCTAAAAAATACAAATGTCCGCAGTCCGAAAGGGCTGTGGACATTTTTTGTGTTTTTGTAGTATAATTATTGCTCAATATACGTATATATGATATGTGGTGAAAGGTTCCTTCGAAAGAAGATCCTTAATAAGATAACAGGGAGGTTACAGCATGAAGAGAAAACTTGCATTACTTTTGACAGCGGCACTGCTTGCATCTTCGCTTCAGGTTCCTGCGGTTTTTGCGGCAGAGCAGCCCGATGAGGTCATCGGCGAGTCCGCAGAGGAAGCCATCGAGCAGCCTGAGGTTCAGCCCGTACAGACAGAGGAGCCGGGGGATCAGACCGCCGGAGAGGCTGTGCAGCAGAGCCCCGAGACCGCAGAGGTCGACGACAGTAAGATAGAAGCGCAGTTCGAAGAGGAGAGCGTTGAAACCTCAGCCGCAGAGGACTCCGACATAGAGGAGCCCGAAGAGGAAGAGACCAAAGAGGAAGAGGTGGCCAACGCCGTTGCCGATGAAGAGACACCGGTTGGCGAGCCCGAAGACGTAAAGCCCACGGTGAGCATGGATGTGATCTGCATAGGCAAGGCTATCGTGGTGTTCAACGAGAGCGCCGAAGACCGCTATGTGGCTGCTATCAGCGAGTCCACTTATGAAAACGAAAAAGGCAAGACCGTTTCCGGCTGCCTCATCAAGAGCAATGAATATAAAGACATCGAAGCAGAGAGCCTGACAGACGGTACTGCCGTTGATCTGAAGTATTCCACTACTTATTACTGTGTTTATTCCACTGACCCCGAGATCCCCGTGGCTGAGGCAAACCTTGTTACGGATTCCTACGGAGCTTATAAGTTTACCACCAGCACATCCGAGTACGTAGAGATAACTTCTCCCGCCGATGCCGCCACGCTGCAGGACGGCGCCATCGTTGGACTTTCCGCTCAGGTAGACAAAAAGAACAACATAAAGCTCAAGTGGAAGAACAAGACAGATTCAAAGAAATACAAGAGCTTCTCCCTGTTCAGACTGAGGGCGGACGGAACCTGGGAGTCTCTTGCTGAAAAGACCTCAAAGAAGAGCTTCAAGCAGGATATCACCCGCTTCCAGCAGTACAAGAAGGGCTATACCGATATCTACAAGCTCGATTGCTTTGACGAAAGCGGAGCGGCCGACAGCTATGCAACGGTCATCACTCCCATGATATACTTCATTGAATCGGATGAAATGGTCAACTCCATGAATTTCTGCTTCACGAAGCTCTGCCCCTCAACCACCCTTACCTACGACATGGAGGTTTCGCAGGACAAGAAATTCACATCACCCGCAGTCGACAGTGACAGCTGTGAAGAGGTTGACAGCATCGGCGAGTACGCTGTATCCAAAAAGGTTAAGGCCGAGGCCGTAAGATCCGTATTCTACAACGAGGGGACTTCACTTGCCGAGGGCACCACATATTACTGCCGTGTCAGAGCCAGCGTTTCCATGGGCTCCGTCACCGTAAAGTCAGCTCCCAGCGCCACAAAGGCGGTTAAGCAGGGACCTCCCATGTGCTACAATTTCGGTATCTACGGATGGAGACCCGACGGAACAGAGGTCATAACCGATTCCATCATGCCTTCCGTAACAGAGGGTTACGCCGTATTTTCGGGCCCCGCTCCTTCACAGGTGGCAGGATATCAGCTCCTTGCCGGGGATGCCATGTACGGGAAATACAAGGTGGTAAAGAACATTAAGAGCGATGTTGTACAGCCCTACAATCCTCCCCAGTTCGGAGAGATGGACAGCAACCTGTTCTGCATACCCCTGACAAGCATCCCTCCCGAGAGCAAATACTATGCGGTAAGGGCTGTCTCCAAGACAAAGAAAGCCCTTGGCGGTTTTTCAAACGGGCTCAGCGAATACGGTAAATTCAAGAAGGTTTCCGGAGTTGAGGTTACCGATGTAACTGCCGTTTCCGTTACATTAAGCTTTGATTCCCAGAAGGGAATTCCCGAGTACTGGATATACAGAGATACGGTCAGCAATAACCTGGTAGGCGAGAATGCCCCCGAGCTTACAAACTCACAGAAGGTAGGCGTCGTAAAGAACAAATTCAAGAAGTCCGACGAGTCCTCAAAGCTTAAGTTTGTCGACAAAAAGAAGCTCGTGGACGGCAACACCTACTACTACACTGTCAGGCCGATATACAACAAAAAGTTTGCCGCAAAGCAGAAGAGAGCAGATCAGAACGAGGGCGATATCGAAAACTTTAAAACATTTGCCGGCTACGGCGAAGGTCTCTCCGATCTGGTTGCCGGCAGACCTACCATGGAAAACGAAAGGGTAGGTTACCTTAAGGCTTCCGTGGCAAATGTTAAGGAAGTTGAGCTGAAGTGGGCATCCGTAAAGGGCGCTCAGGCATATGCTTTCTTCCGCGCTCCCCTGACTTCGGCCGGAACTCCCGACGAGGATAAGGCAGAGTTCGTATCCGTGATCCAGAAGGGCGAAAACGGATTCTCATCCAGAAAGATAAAGGTTGAGGTTCCCGAGGTCGGAAAGAAGTACATCTTCTATGTGGCAGTCGGCGGACAGCAGACCTTCAGCAATAATGTGACCCAGTCGGCAGCCATATATACCTATCCCACAAATCCTTCCAAGATCAGAGCGGAGTACGGAGAAAAGGGAAACAAGGGTGCCAGACTCAAGTGGGAAAACCCCAGCGCCGATAAGAAGTTCGCTTCAAACATTACCTACGATATCTATGCAAAGGATGACGGAGGCAGCTGGTACCTGCTTGATTCGGTCAAGGGAACCAAGAGCGAATGCCTCGATACCGACAAGCTTAACAGGGGCCGCGAGAGACAGTACAGGATGGTTGCACGCTACACCGGCAACGGACAGAACGTATACAACCAGAAGTACACCTCCATCGTTAAGTTCTGCAAGCCCTACAAGATCCTTGTAAAGGCCAACGGAGACGCCATCAGCGGTCTTACCATGGATGCGGGAACCACCTACACCCTCAAGGTTTACTTCTACGACCGCGACGGCGATACGGGATACGTAACCGATAAAAAGCTCACCAGGATCGAGACCTCCAACTCGGGAGTCTGCAGCATAAGCAGCACCGGAACCTCCGATGATTACGTGACCATCAAGCTCAATGCCAATGCAAAGGGCAGGACCACTCTCACCGTCGGAGCAAGGGATTACAACGATGACGATTCAAGGCTTCTCAAGACCGTGACCATCAACGTTCGTTAAATCCAATATCAAACAGTTATAAAGCAAGACCCGGGCATCACAGCCCGGGTTTTTTGCGCAGTATTTCCTGTTGTTAAAGAAAACACGATTTGGTATAATTATATCGTGTAACGTCTTCGGACGTTTCGATTATTTCCGAAAGGAGAAGAGGCTATGAAATTCATTATTGTGGGAAAGAACATCGATGTAACACCGGGGCTCAAGAGTGCCGTTCAGGAAAAGATCGGCAAGCTTGAGAAATATTTTACTCCTGAGACTGAGGTCCATGTGACTCTCAGCGTGGAAAAGGACAGACAGAAGATAGAGGTGACCATACCCGTAAAGGGCACCATCATAAGAAGCGAGCACGTCAGCAACGACATGTATGTGTCCATAGATCTGGTTGAAGAGATCATCGAACGCCAGATGAAGAAATACAAAAACAAGATCATCGAGCGCAATCAGGGCGGCGGCAATTTAAAGACTGCTTTCCTTGAGACAGAGGCAGAGGACGATGAAGAGGTTAAGATCGTCCGCAGCAAGCGCTTCGGGATCAAGCCCATGTTCCCCGAGGACGCCTGCGTAGAGATGGAGCTTCTGGGACATGACTTCTTCGTATTCAGGAATGCAGAGACCGAAGAGGTTAACGTTGTCTACAAGAGAAAAGGCAACACCTACGGTCTTATTGAGCCTGAGTTTTAATCCCGGCAAAAACTAAACAGAAAAAGACAGAAAAAACGTAAGATACACCTTGCGCGCCCTACGGGAATGTGCTACAATTCAGCTGATAATTTTTTAACATACAAATCATAGGAGGGTTTGAAATGGCTAGAGAAGTGGTATTAGCCGGAGCAGTGCGTACTGCCATCGGAACGATGGGCGGCGGACTGTCCACCACACCGGCACCGAAGCTCGGAGAGATCGTAATCAGGGAGGCTCTTAAGAGGGCAAATGTTCCCGCAGATCAGGTAGACCATGTTTATATGGGATGCGTAATACAGGCAGGCCTCGGACAGAATGTAGCCCGTCAGGCCTCCGTTAACGCAGGTCTTCCCGTAGAGACACCGGCAGTTACCGTAAACGTAGTCTGCGGATCGGGCCTTAACTGCGTAAATATGGCTGCACAGATGATCCAGTGCGGAGACGCCGACATCGTAGTTGCAGGCGGAATGGAAAACATGTCAATGGCACCCTATGCACTGAAGCAGGCACGCTTCGGATACAGCATGAACAATGCCACCATGTACGATACCATGGTAAACGACGCACTCTGGGATGCATTCAACGATTATCACATGGGAATCACCGCAGAGAACGTTTGTGAGAAGTACGGCATCACCAGGCGCGAGCTTGACGAGTTTGCCGCTGCTTCACAGCAGAAGGCTACGGCAGCCATCGAGTCCGGCGCATTCAAGGATGAGATCGTTCCCGTAGAGGTTAAGAAAAAGAAAGAGACCGTGATCTTCGACACCGACGAAGGTCCCCGTCCCGGCACCACCGCAGACAGCATCGCAAAGCTTCGTCCCGCGTTCAAGCCCGACGGACTTGTGACCGCAGGTAATGCATCCGGAATCAACGACGGTGCGGCTGCAGTCGTAGTCATGAGCAAGGAAAAGGCTGAGGAGCTCGGCGTAAGGATCATGGCATACTTCGTAGGCGGCGCTCTGGCAGGTGTTGATCCCGCCATCATGGGCGTAGGTCCCGTGGCAGCCACCAGAAAGGTTATGGCAAAGACCGGATACAAGATCGAAGACTTCGACATCATCGAGGCTAACGAGGCATTCGCAGCACAGTCCATCGCAGTTCAGAAGGATCTGGGCTTCACCGATGCACAGCTCAACCCCAACGGCGGAGCGATCGCACTCGGACATCCCGTAGGTGCTTCAGGCTGTCGTATCCTGGTAACCCTTCTCCATGAGATGGAGAAAAAGGATGCAAAGAAGGGTCTCGCAACTCTTTGTATCGGCGGCGGAATGGGTTGTGCCACCATCGTAGAAAGAAGATAAAGATATCAACGCAAAAAGGAGACACACGTTATTTTGGTGTTTCCTTTTTCGCGCGTTTTCAGGAGGAAAAAGATGGAATACATTTTATACGAAGAGGACGGAGCGGTAGGCGTTATCACCATTAATCGTGAGAAGGCCCTCAACGCCCTTAATTCACAGGTTCTTGACGAGCTTTCGGCACAGCTTGATGCCGTTGATCTTTCAAAGATCCGCTGCCTGGTACTCACCGGAGCAGGCGAGAAGGCTTTCGTAGCCGGCGCAGACATCGGAGAGATGTGCTTGCTCACAAAGGCTGAGGCAGAGGCCTTCGGCAAAAAGGGTAACGACGTATTCAGAAAGCTGGAGACCTTCCCCATCCCCGTTATCGCAGCAGTAAACGGATTCGCTCTCGGCGGAGGCTGTGAGATCTCCATGAGCTGTGACATCAGGCTTGCATCCGATACCGCAGTGTTCGGACAGCCCGAGGTAGGCCTGGGCATCACCCCCGGATTCGGCGGAACCCAGCGCCTTGCAAGGCTTGTAAGCCCCGGAATGGCAAAGCAGCTCATCTACACCGCAAGGAACATCAAGGCTGATGAGGCATACAGGATCGGTCTTGTAAACGCAGTCATCTCCCCCGAGGAGGGCGGCAGCTCCAAAGAGGCAGTGCTCGAGGCAGCAAAGAAGATGGCAAAGGGCATCGCAGCCCAGGCTCCCATCGCCGTAAGAGCATCAAAGAAGGCCATTAACGACGGTCTCCAGACCGATATGGACAGCGCCATCGTCATCGAAGAGAAGCTTTTCGGAAGCTGCTTCGAGACCAAGGACCAGGGCGCAGCAATGTCAAACTTCCTTGAGAAGGACAAAGAGAAGAAGCTGAAGGTTGTACCCTTCGTAAACGAATAAACAGGAGGTAATGAAATGAAAGTAGGAGTAATCGGAGCAGGCACAATGGGACAGGGCATTGCCAAAGCCTTTGCACAGACCGACGGCTACGAGGTTATGCTCTGCGACATCAAGCAGGAGTGGGCCGAGGGCGGTAAGGACAAGATCGCAAAGGGCTACGCAAAGCTTGTTGCCAAAGAGAAAATGACCCAGGAGAAGGCAGACGCCATCGTGGCAAAGATCACACCCGGACTTAAAGAGGATCTTTGTGCGGACTGCGACCTTATCGTAGAGGCAGCATTCGAGGATATGCAGGTTAAGAAGACAACCTTCGCAGAGCTTGACAAGATCTGTAAGGCTGACTGCGTATTCGCATCAAACACCTCCAGCCTTTCCATCACCGAGATCGGCAACGGCCTTTCAAGACCCATGGTAGGCATGCATTTCTTCAATCCCGCTGACCGCATGAAGCTCATCGAGGTCATCGCAGGAGTGAACACCCCCGCAGAGACGGTTGACAGGATCAAGCAGATCTCCGAAGAGATCGGCAAGACTCCCGTTCAGGTTAACGAGGCAGCAGGCTTCGTGGTTAACCGTATACTTATTCCCCTCATCAATGAGGCAGCCTTCATCAAGATGGAGGGCGTTTCAAACATCGCAGGCATCGACAACGCTATGAAGCTCGGTGCAAATCATCCCATGGGACCCCTTGAGCTGGGCGATTTCGTAGGACTTGATATCTGCCTTGCCATCATGGACGTTCTCTACAACGAGACCGGCGATTCCAAGTACAGGGCCTGCCCTCTTCTCCGCAAGATGGTACGCGGCGGAAACCTTGGCGTAAAGAGCGGCAAGGGCTTCTACATTTACAACGAGGACAGAACAAAGACCCCCGTAGACGAGGTGTAGTTCACAACATATAAATTTTTCAACATACAAAAGGAGAAACGTAATGGATTTCACTTTAGAGAAAAAACATGAGATGGCTCGCGCCCTCTTCAAGGAGTTTGCCGAAAACGAGGCTAAGCCCCTTGCACAGGAGATCGACGAGCAGCACAGGTTCCCTCGTGAGACTGTGGACAAAATGGCAAAATTCGGATTCCTGGGTATTCCCATTGCCAAGGAGTATGGCGGACAGGGCTGTGACGTGCTCACTTACGTTATGTGCGTAGAGGAGCTGTCAAAGGTCTGCGGTACCAGCGGCGTTATCGTATCCGCACACACCTCGCTGTGCTGCGATCCCATCGCAACCTTCGGTACCCCCGAGCAGAAAGAAAAATACCTGGTTCCCCTTGCAAAGGGTGAGAAGCTCGGAGCTTTCGGTCTTACCGAGCCCGGCGCAGGAACCGATGCACAGGGTCAGCAGACCAAGGCCGTAGAGGACGGAGATTCATGGGTTCTCAACGGATCAAAGTGCTTCATCACCAACGGTAAAGAGGCTGACGTATATGTTATCTTCGCCGTTACCGGAAAGGTAGAGAAGAGGGGCAAGATGCTCAAAGAGATCTCAGCTTTCATCGTTGAGAAGGGCACACC
This sequence comes from Lachnospiraceae bacterium, assembly GCA_017544285.1. Classification (GTDB taxonomy): domain Bacteria; phylum Bacillota; class Clostridia; order Lachnospirales; family Lachnospiraceae; genus UBA1753. The sequence goes on from JAFYEL010000030.1 coordinate 12,298, forward strand.
CGGATTTACCTTCGGTACCAAAGAGAACAAGATGGGTATCTGCGGATCATCAACCTACGAGCTCATCTTCACCGACTGCCGCATCCCCAAGGAGAACCTCCTTGGACAGAGAGGCAAGGGCTTCAACATCGCAATGCACACCCTGGACGGCGGACGTATCGGAATCGCCGCACAGGCACTGGGTATCGCTGAGGGCGCTCTTGAGACCACCATTCAGTACGTAAAGGAAAGAAAGCAGTTCGGCCGCTCCATCGGAGCTTTCCAGAACACTCAGTTCCAGCTTGCCGACATGGCTACCAAGGTAGAGGCTGCAAAGCTTCTGGTATACAAGGCAGCACTCAAGAAGGACGAGTACACAAAGAACCCCAAGGTTTCATACTCCATGGAAGCTGCAATGGCTAAGCTGGCAGCAGCAGAGATCGCAATGGAGGTTACCACCAAGGCGGTTCAGCTCCACGGCGGTTACGGCTACATCAAGGAGTACGATGTAGAGCGCATGATGAGAGATGCAAAGATCACCGAGATCTACGAGGGTACCTCAGAGGTACAGAGAATGGTCATCTCAGCAGGACTGTTAAAGTAAAAGGCGGCATATTCAAAGCACAGAAAGGACAAACAAAGTGAAGATAGTAGTTTGTATAAAACAGGTCCCCGATACAAAGGGCGGCGTTAAGTTTAATCCCGACGGCACACTTGACCGTGCCGCAATGCTTGCCATCATGAACCCCGACGACAAGGCGGGTCTCGAGGCAGCACTTCGCATTAAGGATAAGACCGGAGCAGAGGTTACCGTGCTCACCATGGGACTTCCCAAGGCAGCAGACGTGCTCAGAGAGGCACTTGCAATGGGCGCAGACAAGGCAATCCTTGTAACCGACAGGGTTCTCGGAGGAGCAGATACATGGGCAACCTCCACCACCATCGCCGGCGCACTCCGCAACATTGATTACGATCTTATCATCACCGGCCGTCAGGCCATCGACGGAGATACCGCACAGGTTGGTCCCCAGATTGCAGAGCATCTCGGACTTCCCGTTATCTCCTACGCACAGAAGATCGATGTGGACGAGGCATCAAAGACCGTTACCGTAGAGCGTCTCTACGATGACAGATACCATGTGCTCAAGGCAAAGATGCCCTGCCTGATCACAGCTCTTTCAGAGCTCAACGATCCCAGATACATGACACCCGGCGGAATCTTCGACGCATGTGAGGCTGAGGTCACCACATGGGGAAGAGCAGACCTTAAGGATGTTGAGGATTGCAACCTTGGTCTTGCAGGATCACCCACAAAGATCGCCAAGGCATCAGACAAGGTCCGCAAGGGCGCAGGCGAGAAGGTTGTTCCCGAGTCATGCGAGGATGCGGTTGATTACATTGTAGGAAAGATGAAAGAGAAGCACATAGTGCTGTAGGAGGTAAAAAATGCAGAATTTAGATGAATACAAGGGCGTGTACGTCTTTGCTCAGCAGGTGGACAACAAGATTTCCGGCATTGCATATGAGCTTCTCGGAAAGGGCAAGGAACTTGCCGCACCCCTTGGCACAGAGGTTACCGCAGTTTTGATCGGATACAAGGTAAAGGATCTGGCTGACTCACTTGCAGAGTACGGCGCAGACAAGGTCATCGTAGTTGATGATCCCGAGCTCGAGGTTTACAGGACCGAGCCCTATGCACACGCACTCTCATCGGTTATCAACGAGTTCAAGCCCGAGATCATGCTGGTTGGCGCAACTGCCATCGGCCGTGACCTTGGCCCCACCGTATCCGCAAGAGTAGCAACAGGTCTTACGGCTGACTGTACCGTACTTGACATAGGCGATTTCCCGCTGACTCCCGTTCCCGGCAAGGAGCAGAAGCACAATCAGCTTCTCATGACCCGTCCGGCATTCGGCGGAAATACCATCGCTACCATCGCATGCCCCGACAACCGTCCTCAGATGGCAACGGTACGTCCCGGTGTTATGCAGAAGATCGATCCCATCAAGGGCGCAAAGGCCGAGGTTATCGAGTACAACCCCGGATTCACCAAGAACGACAAGTATGTTGAGATCGTTGAGGTTGTTAAGGCTCTGGCTGACATCGAGGACATCATGGATGCAAAGATCCTGGTATCCGGCGGCCGTGGAGTAGGTTCACCCGAGAACTTCAAGATCCTCGAGGAGCTTGCAGAGGTTGTGGGCGGTATGGTTTCCTGCTCACGTGCGGTTGTGGATGCAGGCTGGAAGCCCAAGGATCTTCAGGTTGGACAGACCGGAAAGACCGTACGTCCCAACGTATACTTCGCAATCGGTATCTCAGGTGCCATCCAGCACGTTGCAGGTATGGAGGAGTCCGATGTCATCATCGCCATCAACAAGGATGAGGACGCTCCCATCTTTGACGTAGCGGATTACGGTATCGTAGGTGACCTGAACAAGATCGTGCCCGCGCTGACTGCAAAGCTTAAGAGCGAGCTGGCAAAGAAAGACGCATAAAGGAGAGAGATCAATGCCTAAGAATTTTGATGATCTTCTTGCAACCCTTTCACAGTGCGAGAAAAAGAAGCTGGCTATCGGAAACGCTCAGGACAGCTTCGTAATGGAAGCAGCAAAGGTTGCAAAGGAAAGGGGCATCGTTGACGTAGTCATGACCGGCGATGCCGACAAGATAAGTGCCATCGCAAAAGAGATCGGCATGGACCTTTCGGAATACGAGGTCATAGATGTTAAGGAGCCCTTCGAGGCCGCTCTGACAGCAGTTAAGCTTGTACACGACGGCAAGGCCGACATCTACATGAAGGGTCTGCTTGACACTAAATCATTCTTAAAGAGTATCCTTGACAAGGAGGTGGGCCTGCGTACCGGCAAGCCCCTCTCCCATGTGGCAGTTTTCGAGATAGAGGGCATAGAGCAGCTGCTCTTCCTTACGGATGTGGCATTTGTTCCCTATCCCACCCTCGAGGACAAGGTATCCCTTATAAACAACGCAGTTCACGTAGCAAAGGCCTGCGGTATCGACAATCCCAAGGTTGCACCTCTTGCAGCTGTTGAGGTTGTAAACGAAAAGATGCCCGCTACCGTTGAGGCAGCAGAGCTTAAGCGCATGAACGAAGCAGGAGAGATCACCGGCTGCATAGTTGACGGACCTCTTTCGGCGGATCTGGCAATCTTCCCCGAAGCTGCAAAGCACAAGGGAGCAACGGACCGCAAGATCGTAGGAGATGCAGACATACTGGTATTCCCCGATATACACGCCGGAAATATCACCTACAAGTTCCTGGTGCATACCACAAAATTCAAGAACGGATGCATTCTTGCCGGAACCAGCGCACCCGCTATCCTGACCTCACGTTCGGATTCCACCGAGACCAAGGTTAATTCCATAGCACTTGCGGCTGTTGTGGCAAACCTGAAGGTATAAAGCTCACAATTTTATAATAGGGGTAACAACATGATAAAGAGTCTTATCATTAATCCCGGTTCCACATCCACCAAGCTTGGCGTTTTTGAGGACGAGACCCTTGTATTCGAGGAGACTCTCCGCCACTCCACAGAGGAGATCGCCAGGTTTGACAAGATCGTGGATCAGGTGGATTTCAGAAAGGATATCATCCTTAATTTCTTAAAGGAAAAGGGCGTGGACCTTGCCAGCTTCAATATGGTTGTGGGCCGCGGCGGTATGCTTAAGCCCGTGCCCGGCGGCACCTACACCACCAGCGATGAGCTGGTACACGACCTTAAGATCGGCTTCTCCGGCCAGCACGCCTCCAACCTGGGCGGCATCCTGGCAAAGGATATAGCAGATCAGATAAACGTACCCTCCTACATCGTCGATCCTACCGTGGTAGATGAGCTCGACGAGGAGTCAAGGCTTTCGGGATGTCCCGAGCTGCCCCGTATCTCCGTATTCCATGCACTGAATCAAAAGGCAGTTGCCCGCAGATACGCAAAGGAAAACGGAAAGAAATACGAGGACCTGAGCCTGATCGTGGTACATCTGGGCGGCGGAGTTTCCGTAGGCCCTCACAAGAACGGAAAGGTCATAGACATCTTCAACGCCCTTGACGGCGACGGTGCATTCTCTCCCGAGAGAGCCGGAGCGGTTCCCGTGGGCGCACTCACGAAGCTCTGCTTCTCCGGAAAGTATACCGAGGCAGAGGTTATGAAGATGCTGGTGGGCAACGGTGGCTTTAACGCTTACCTTGGCACCAACAATATGATCGAGGTTTCAAGGAGAGTTGCCGAAGGGGATGAAAAGGCAAAGCTCGTGAAGGAAGCTTTCATCCGCCAGCTTTCAAAGAACATCGGTGCTATGGCAACGGTACTCGAGGGCAAGGTAGATCAGATCATCGTCACAGGCGGTATCGCCTATGACAAAGAGACCGTAGAAGGTCTTAAGAAGCGTTGCGAGTGGATCGCTCCCTTCACGGTATATCCGGGAGAGGACGAGCTGCTGGCCCTTGTACAGGGCGGACTTCGTGTCATGAGAGGCGAGGAAAAGGCGTTGGATTACGCTTCGGTGTAAGCCGGAGATCATTTAAAAGGAGGTAATTTTATGAGGTACGAGATCAAGGGCGGAAACATGCCTGTAGTTGAGGTTACGCTGGACGCGGGCGAGGCCATGAAGACCGAGAGCGGCTCCATGGTATGGATGACCGACGGAATGCAGATGGAGACAAATGCAGGCGGCGGTATCGGAAAGGCTCTGGGACGTCTGGTTTCCGGAGAGTCCATGTTCCAGAATGTTTACACGGCTACAAAGCCCAATTCAATGATCACTTTCGGATCAAGCTTTGTCGGGTCCATAATCGCGGTTGAGATAACCCCTGACAAGCCGGTTCTTGCACAGAAGTCGGCATTCCTGGCATCAACCCCCGGAGTGGAGCTTTCCATCCACTTCCAGAAGAAGCTGGGAGCAGGTTTCCTTGGCGGCGAGGGTTTCATCATGCAGAAGCTTTCCGGATCCGGAATTGCCTTCCTGGAGATCGACGGTTCCACCGTTGAGTATACACTGGCAGCCGGAGAAAAGATGATCCTGGACAACGGATATCTGGCTATGATGGATGCATCCGTTACCATGGATATCGAGACGGTTAAGGGTCTTAAGAACATCGCCTTCGGCGGCGAGGGACTTACCAACACGGTAGTTACCGGCCCCGGAAAGATCGTTCTTCAGACAATGCCCATACCTCAGTTCGCAAAGATGATCATTCCTTACATCCCTTCAAAGAGCTGAGACAGTTAAGAAATACAGGGACCGCCTTCATTTGGAGGGCGGTCCTTTTGTGGTCTATATTGTTTGACCGTAAAGACCTGACATGATATAATATCCGAATGTTGATATTGGAGAACTACGAGGTTTGTTATGAAATTTCTGGAAAAGATATTCGGAACACACTCCCAGCATGAGCTTAAAAGAATAGAGTCTACCATTGACTGCATAGAGGAACTTCGCCCCACAATGCAGGCAATGTCCGACGAAGAGCTGAAGGCCCAGACAGGAAAGTTCAAGGAGCGCCTGGCAAACGGCGAGACTTTGGATGACCTCCTTCCCGAGGCTTTTGCTACAGTGAGAGAGGCCGCAAAGCGTGTCCTTAATATGGAGCACTACAGAGTGCAGCTCATCGGTGGCGTTATACTTCATCAGGGACGTATAGCTGAGATGAAGACCGGTGAAGGTAAGACCCTGGTGTCAACCTGTCCCGCATACCTGAACGCACTTGAGGGAAAGGGCGTCCATATCGTAACGGTAAACGACTACCTGGCAAAGCGTGATGCGGAGTGGATGGGCAAGGTCCATGAGTTCCTGGGACTCACCGTGGGCTGCGTCTTAAACGATATGAAAAACGACGAGCGCAGGGAGCAGTACGCCTGCGACATCACATACGTGACCAACAACGAGCTGGGCTTCGATTACCTGAGAGACAACATGGTGATCTACAAAGAGCAGCTGGTACTCCGTGATCTTCACTTCGCCATCATCGACGAGGTGGACTCGGTGCTCATCGACGAGGCCAGAACCCCTCTGATCATTTCCGGACAGAGCGGAAAGTCCACGAAGCTCTACGAGCTCTGCGATGTGCTTGCCGGACAGCTTGAGCGCGGCGAGGACATGGAAGAGTTCTCAAAGATGGATGCCATCATGGGTATCGAGCAGGAAGAGACCGGAGACTTCGTCGTAAACGAAAAAGACAAGATCGTAAACCTTACCGCCAGAGGCGTGGAAAAGGTAGAGAAATTCTTCCATATAGATAACCTGGCAGACGCCGAAAATGTTGAGATCCAGCACAATGTTATACTGGCGCTGAGGGCTCACAACCTTATGTTCCGTGACCAGGACTACGTTGTCCAGGACGACAAGGTCCTGATAGTCGACGAGTTCACCGGACGTATCATGCCCGGCCGCCGCTATTCGGACGGACTCCATCAGGCTATAGAGGCAAAAGAGCATGTAAAGGTAAAGAGGGAGTCAAAGACCCTGGCTACCATTACCTTCCAGAACTTCTTTAACAAGTTCGAGAAGAAATCCGGCATGACCGGTACCGCACTTACGGAGGAAAAGGAGTTCAGGGATATCTATGCCATGGACGTGGTAGAGATTCCCACCAACGTTCCCGTACAGAGAGTGGATCTCCAGGATGCGGTTTACAAGACCAAGAAAGAAAAGTTCCACGCCATTGTGGAAGAGGTGGAAAGAGCCCATGCAACGGGTCAGCCCGTGCTGGTGGGTACCATCACTATAGAGACTTCGGAGCTTCTTTCAAAGATGCTCACCAAGAAGGGAATCGCACATAAGGTGCTGAACGCCAAGTTCCATGAGATGGAGGCAGAGATCGTAGCCGACGCCGGAATCCACGGTGCGGTCACCATCGCCACCAACATGGCCGGCCGTGGTACCGATATCAAGCTTGACGAAGCGGCAAGGGAAGCCGGCGGACTTAAGATAATCGGAACCGAGCGCCATGAGTCAAGGCGTATCGACAACCAGCTCCGCGGACGTTCCGGACGTCAGGGCGATCCCGGCGAGTCCAGATTCTACATCTCCCTTGAGGATGACCTCATGAGACTCTTCGGTTCTGAGAGACTCATGGACATCTTTAACACCCTGGGAGTGCCCGAAAACGAGCAGATCGAGCACAAGATGCTCACCGGAGCCATTGAAAAGGCTCAGGAAAAGATAGAGAACAACAACTTCGGCATCAGAAAGAACCTGCTGGAGTATGACCGCGTAAACAACGAGCAGAGAGAAGTCATCTACGCCGAGCGCCGCAAGGTGCTGGACGGCGAGAGCATGAGAGACGCCATCTACACCATGATCACCGACACGGTTGAAAAATCCATGGACATGGTAATAGGAGAGGACGCTTCCTCAGATGAGTGGGATCTCCACGAGCTCAACGAGGTACTGCTGCCCATCATTCCTCTGGAGCATATCAAGACTCCCGATGTAAAGGGCATGAACAGAAAAGAGCTCACCCATTACCTTAAAGAAAAGGCAGTTAAGCTCTACGAGAGCAAGGAGGCAGAGTTCCCCGAGGCCGAGGCTATCAGAGAGCTGGAGCGCGTGGTGCTCCTCAAGACCATAGACCGCAAGTGGATGGATCATATCGACGATATGGACCAGCTGCGCCAGGGTATTGGTCTCCAGGCCTTCGGCCAGAGAGATCCCGTTGTAGAGTACAAGCTCTCCGGTTTCGAGATGTTCAACGACATGATCGAAAACGTACAGCAGGAGACTGTTCAGGTGCTCTTCCACGTAAAGGTGGAGCAGAAGGTAGAGCGCGAAGAGGTGGCAAAGGTCACCGGAACCAACAAGGACGATTCCGCAAAGAAGGCGCCCAAGCGGCGTGATTCCATAAAGGTTTATCCCAACGATCCCTGTCCTTGCGGCAGCGGCAAAAAGTACAAGAACTGTTGCGGACGTAAATAAAGGAAGAGACCATGGCAATAATGGACCTTGACGCAGTAAGGCTCGAGCTGCCCACTTACGAGGCACCCCTTGCAGAGCTTGAAAAGTCACTTGATGTAGAAAACAAAAAACGCAGGGTTGAGGAGCTTAATCTGCTGATGCAGGAGCCCGGCTTCTGGGATGACACCGAGAAGGCCCAGGGACTGATGCAGGAGCTCAACTCCAAAAAGGCCGATATAGAGATCTGCGAAAAGCTGCTGACCCAGTTCAACGACTTCCCGGATCTTATAGCCATGGCCAACGACGAAAATGACGAGGACATGGCCGCTGATATCCGCGCCGAGTACGAGGATTTCAAAAATACCTTTGAAGAAGTAAAGCTCAAGACCATGCTCTCCGGCGAATACGACAAGGACAACGCCACCCTTTCCCTGAACTCCGGAGCCGGCGGCACCGAGTCCTGCGACTGGGCTTCCATGCTTTATCGCATGTACACCAGGTGGGCCGAGAAAAAGGGCTTCAAGGTTGACGTACTGGACCTTCAGGAAGGCGACGAGGCAGGCATAAAGAGCGCCACCATCCAGATAAACGGAGAGAATGCCTACGGATACTTAAAGAGTGAGCACGGAGTCCACAGACTGGTGAGGATCTCGCCCTTCAACGCCCAGGGCAAGCGTCAGACCTCCTTTGTGGGAGTCGAGGTAATGCCCGTGCTTGACGACGAAGTCGGTGATATCGAAGTCAGGGATGAGGACATCAGGATAGATACCTACCGTTCCAGCGGAGCCGGCGGACAGCATATTAATAAGACTTCATCCGCCATCAGGATCACTCACTTCCCCACGGGTATTGTGGTGACCTGCCAGAATGAGCGCTCCCAGTTCCAGAATAAAGATAAGGCCATGCAGATGCTGAAGAGCAAGCTGAAGTTCCTCCAGGAGCAGGAGAACATGGCAAAGGCCGAGGGAATAAAGGGAGAGCAGATGGAGAACGGCTGGGGTTCCCAGATCAGGAATTACGTCCTGCAGCCCTATACCATGGTTAAGGATACCAGGACCGGATGTGAGGTAGCCCAGGCAGATGCGGTGCTTGACGGTAAGCTGGATCCCTTTATCAATGCGTATCTGAGGTGGATAAACCTTGGGGAAAAGGACGCATGATAGCGCTTTACCACACTACTTTAGTGCAAAATGACTAAAAATTAACGAATTGTTAAAATTTAAACAGTGCATTTTGACGAAAAAGTATTGATTATCACGGAGAACTATAGTATAGTTGTCCGTGATTTTTTTTTAAATTCAGAACAGCACAGCCGAAACCACAGCATCGGATGTGCTCGCACAAATCCGACGCTGTGGTTGAGGATGTATTGGAGGGTACGATGAAAAGAAGTAACATGTTTAAAGCACTTAGCTTATTCCTTGCGTTCACGCTTGCTGTAAGCCCTGTCAGCGCCATGGCTGCAGAGCAGAGCATCACAGATGACGCAGTGATCGAGGAGAGCTTCGAAGAGCAGATTGAAGAGACAGGTTCTGCGGAGAGCACTGTGGAGGAGACCACCTTCGACGAGGCAGTTGAAGCTCCCGTACAGGAATCCGAAGAAGCAGAGGAAAGCCTTGATGCTCAGGGTGAAGAGGA
>JAFYEL010000031.1 GCA_017544285.1 Lachnospiraceae bacterium
ATTTGCCGTTGTCATAACCGGCGGAAGGATCAGTCATGAGAAAGATTACGGCAGTCCCACCGGAAATGGACAGTATTCCGTGGTTTCCATCAACCCCGGTGAGAGCTATTACTATTTCAACAAAACGTGGTCTGATTTTTATTACCTACATAGTGATCACGGAAACTTCTGCATCAATGCCCTTACCTGTGACGTCGACGAGAGCGACAGGGTGAAGGGGATAAGGCAGGAAAATGTGACCGAAAACAGTGCCACAGTTGCCTGGAATGCCCTTACGGGAGCCACAGGCTATCAGGTAATGAGAGCCACAACCCTTGTGGGAGGCGACAGCTTTACGCTTGTGGACACCCTCGGAGCCGGAAGCCTTTCATATGAAGATACCGGTCTTGAAAGCGAGAAGACCTATTACTATATGGTGATCCCCGTTGTCTCCGATGGTGCGAAAAGGGACCGCCGTTCACAAAAGATCGCAGTAACCACCCTGCCGGGAGCTATAACCGATGTGCCTGAGATCTATAAGGGTACATTTAACAGCGAGCCTGCTTTCTATATAGCAAAATCGGGTTACGACGGCTGCGTCTATGAGTACAGCACGGACGGTGAAAACTTCATTGAAGCTTCTGTGTCCCACACAGATAATTATTCCGTGGTGTATAAATCAGCCCTGCCCTCCGATGCAAAGGCTCTGAAGGCACGTTACTTTAAGCGTCTGGAAGGCGGCAGCAGGCTGACCGGAGATTTCTGTTCTGCTATTGTGCTCTACCCTGCTCCCCAAAATCTTACGGGAAGTTACAAAGACGGAAAGATAAGCCTGAGCTGGAATAAGGTGGAAGGAGCCCCTTACTATTCGATCTTCAGAGACGGAGCCCTGCTCTCCGGAACGAAGTGGACTGCCGATAACTTCTATTCGGACAGCAATGTGATCGGGGGAAAGACCTACGAGTATACGGTATGTGCCCACGGAACACCGGCAGCAGACGATCCTACCGAGAGCTTCCATTCGGAACCCGTCAGCGTCTACGCCGGCGCCGGTCATTTTATAACCTTTGACTCAATGGGCGGCACCGCTGTAGCCTCCGAATATATCCAGGCCGGCAGCACCGTGACAAAACCCTCCGATCCCGAGAAAAAGGGTTACAGCCTGGAGGGCTGGTGTTCGGACCCCGAGTGTGAGACCTTATGGGATTTCGCAACTCTTCCCGAAACCGACATGAAGCTTTATGCCAAATGGGTTGCCGCAACGGACACTCCCTATGTCGTGAAGCATTTTAAGCAGACGGTGGACGGCACCGGCTACCTTCTGGCTGATACCGACAGGCTCAAGGGTACTACGGATTCCATAGTCATCCCGGATACAAAGAGCTACACCGGATTCAAGACTCCCGTTAAGACATCCATCAACATTGATGGTGACGGGCAGACCGTTCTTGAGTATAAATACGAAAGATGTAAATATAAGGTTACGGTATTGCATGACGATACCATCAAATCCGTTACCGGAAGCGGAACCTACTACTACGAGGCTCCCGTGAGTATAACCGTTATCGCGGCCGAGGGTTATGAGCCTAATGGCTTCGTCGGGACCGTCAACACCGGAAGCTTTTTGATGCCCGCCGAGGATGTGATGATCGTGGCAAAAGCAAAGCTTAAATCCTCCTCGGGAGGCGATGATACTTCAAGCTCAAGCGATAAGACTACCACCTCCAGCGGAAAGACTACATCGTCAAGCGGAAAGGGCAGTACATCCACAAGCTCATATTCCGGCAGCTCCTCGGAAAAGAAGCAGCCCGAATCGATCTCCATCAACAACGTTGTCACCGCGGCTGACGGTGCCATCTACCATATAACCTGTGACGATTCGGTATTTTTCTTCACGGGCAAGAAGATCGTTCCTCCCCTTGAGGTCAGGGATTCACAGGGCAATCTTCTGAGGATAAAGAAGGATTACAAGATCACCTGCAAGAACAACAAGAACGCGGATTGCTCCTTTGATCATGAGACCGGGGATTATAACTTACAACCCGGGACAAAGCAGCCCGTTTACACCATCAAGTTCATAAAGGCCTACAAGCGTTCGAAGAGCATTAAGGGAACCTTCAATATCTGTGCCCATGATATCTCGGATGCCACGGTCCTGCCCAAAAAGGACGTGATAACGGCAAAGACCGGCAAAAAGGTGAAGTTCCTTAAGTCAGTTACCGTGGTGCTTAACGGAAAGAAGAAAAAGCTCAACCTTAAAAAAGATATCGTTCCTGCCATGATCTATATGGTAAATATGGAAACGGGACAGCCCTTTACGGTCAATTCCAGCGCCTCCGCCCCCGAGGGAAGATACTTCATCTACATAAAGGGAAAAGGCAATTACAGCGGCGTGAACAACAGCGCGGAATTCACTCTGACCAGAAGTTGAAATTATAATCCATTTGTGTTATCATTACGCAGGTTTGTTTTCAAATAAAGGAATAATACCGTTTCATGGAGGTAAAAATGAAGAAGAGAGCAGTAATGCTGATACTGGCGGCGGCTGTTTGTACGCTGCTTTTCGGATGTAAAAAAGAGGAGCCCGTTGTTGAGTCCAATCCCGAGCCTGTCATCCAGATGACTGAGCCCGAAAAGGAAAAAGAGCCCGAGCCTGTGGCCGAAGAGCCCGCAGAGGAAGAGGAGGAAGAGGTAAATCCCGGATTCTACCGTTCGGAGCTTACAAACGAGTGGATCGAGGAAGGACTTAAGAACCAGCGTCCCATCGCAGCAATGGTTGATAATGAGAGCACAGCTCTTCCCCACTTCGGAGTTAACGACTGCGACATCGTATATGAGATGACCAACTCACACGCCAACGGCGGTATCACCAGACTGATGTGCATCATCAAGGACTGGGGAAAGATAGAGCAGCTTGGATCCATCCGTTCCGTGCGTCCCACCAACCTGCAGCTCGCACCTGAGTACGGCGCAGTTGTCTGCCACGACGGAGGTCCTTTCTACATCGATATCTTCCTTAAGAACGACTTCGTTAAGCACTTTTCGGGAACCTTCTCCCGTGTAAATAACGGAAAGTCCAGAGAGTTTACCGAGTACATCCTCTCAGGCGACCTTGAGAAGAACTTCAAGAACACAGGCATCACCACCGAGTACGACCAGTACTATCAGGGAGGTCAGCATTTCAACTTCGCTTCCGAAAAGAAGCCCGTTGATCTCTCAGAAAAGAGTGATTCCAAGACCGCAGAGGCCATTGACCTTCCCTTCGAGCACAATAAGTCAAAGCTCCGCTATGACGATGCCAGCGGCAAGTACCTGTATTCCGAGTACGGTTCGGCTCATGTGGACGGCAAGACCGGCGAGCAGACCTCATTCAAGAACGTATTCCTGCTCTCCGCAGAGATGCAGGTATTCGATAAGAATGGATACATGATGTTCATCACATCACCTGTTTCCGGCAGAGAGGGTTACTACTGTACCGGAGGCAAGGCCGTTCCCATCACCTGGTCAAACTCCGATGACATCAGCTACACCAGGTACTTCGACAAGGACGGCAACGAACTTAAGATCAACACAGGTCATACATACATCGCCATCATACCCGAGGGAGATTATCCCAATCTTGTGATAGAGTGATCCAGACAAGTCTCTCCGGATTGATTCCGGAGAGACTTTTTTACATGTTCAGGGCTGCGTAGGGAATATTGGGGGTACAGAAAATGGAGACAAAAAAGAGCAGTCGCGGCGGCCTTCACCGCCTTTTTCTTACAACGACCATACTTCCGCTTATAATCCTCGGCATCTTCATAGTCGGCATCGGCTATGTCATGTACATGCACGGTCTTCAGACCGAGGTCCACAACGGCCTGGGAGCGGTGGCCCGCACCGTTCTGGCCACCTATGACACCCGGTACGAGGGTGATTTCAATCTTCTCACCGACGAAAAAAACGGTAAAGTCTACCTGAGAAAGGGAGACACCATAATCAGTGATGACCTCTCCCTCATAGACGACATCAAAAAAGAGACCGGCATAGACATCACCATCTTCTTTTACAACATGAGGATGATGACCACCATCACCGACGAGGCCGGGCAGAGGGTGGATCTCACCGTTGCCCACGAGACCGTGGTCAGGAAGGTTCTGGAAGAGGGAGAACCCACTTTTTATGCCAGGGTGCTGGTAGGCGGCAGGTCATACTTTGCGGAGTATGTTCCCTTCTTTTCCGAAAGCGGAGTCTGCCTGGGCATGATCGGTACCGCAAAGCCCTCGGCCGAAGTGGCATCCATGGTGAACAACGCGGTGTTCTTCAACACCATGATCATAGTCGCCGGTATCCTTCTGGTTGTCTTCATCATCAGGCGTACCACCAACAGCATAGTCTGGGTACTGGGCAAAATGAAGAAATTCCTGGGGGATATCTCCGACGGAAACCTTTGCACACAGCTTGACGATGTTGTGTTCTCCAGGCAGGATGAGATCGGAGATATGGCCAGATTTACCGTACATCTCCAGGGTTCCCTCCGGAAGCTTATAGAAAGGGATGCCCTCACCGGCATCTACAACAGGCGCAGCGGCGCCATGAAAATGTGGCGTGTCATAGACGACGGCCTTCCTTATGCCGTTGCCATGGGCGACATAGACTTCTTTAAAAAAGTAAACGATACCTACGGACATGACGCGGGCGACGAAGTCCTCAGGGTTGTGTCCAGGGTTCTGACAGACCATATGCGGACCCACGGTTTTGCCGCCAGATGGGGCGGCGAGGAGTTCCTGCTCATCTTTGAAAACACGGATCTTTCCGCTGCAACCGCAGTGCTCTGGGATATCCTTAATGAGCTCCGTGGGACGGTCATAACCTGCGGTGAGTTCAATATCAATGTCACCATGTCCATGGGCATTGTTACCGGAGAGCCCCACGGCGATCTGGATGTACAGCTCAAGAGGGCCGATGAAGGCCTGTATTATGCAAAGACCCACGGCCGTAATCAGGTCATCGAGGCCGATGTCCTTCCCACCGAGGAGGAGAGCGCTCCCGAAGAAAAGTCGGCCGGAAGCGGCGTGTCCCATGAAAACTCTGAGGCCGGCGAAGTCGCTGAAGATCACGGAGCCGATGAAGAAAACGGGGACGGCAGTGCTCAAACCGAGGAGGAAAAAGAGTCTTCCTCCGGAAAGAAGAGCCGCATAAGAACCCGGAAGAGAAAGAATTAAAGTCATGAAAAAGCTTATCCTAATATGTCTTACGGCCGGAGTGGTTCTTACCGGCTGCAGCGGCGGAACCGAAAACGTCAGTGCCGCCATGTCCCATATCGCAGAGGGCAGCCTTAAGGAGGCCGAGGACTCCCTTGAGGCCGCAAAGCAAAATAAAGAAGACGCCCAGCTCATCGAGAGAGCCGAGGGTATTTTATGCATGAGCCGCGGTGAGTACGAAGAGGCCATCCCCCATTTTGAACAGGCTCTGGCCCAGTCTCCGGGCCGGGTAGGGGACCCCGAGATAGACATATCCTATTATCTCATGTCTGCCCAGGAAAAGACCGGGCAGCTTGACGAAGCCATCAATACCTGCAGCGCCATTATCGGCATGAGGCCCCAGGATGCGGAGGCCTGTTTTCTGCGGGGACAGCTCAATATCAAAAACGATCTTTACGACGATGCCTTAAGGGATTTTAACAGGGCCGTCGATCTCAAGGGCAGCGATCCCGATATGTACCTGAGGATATACGAGTTCCTGAACGAGAACGGCTACGACGAGGCCGCCCGCTACTACCTTAACCAGGCACAGAAGCTCAACGGGCATTTTTCCGACTACCAGAAGGGCAAAATGGCCTACTGCGCCGGCGATTACGAGCTTGCCAGGGACTATCTTGAGAAGGCCAGGATGAGCGAGGAAGAAGGGGTTATCTTGTACCTGGGCCGCACCTATGAGGCCCTGGGAGACTACAACTTTGCCGCCTCCCTCTACCGCACCTATTCCGAAAAGCACCCCGAGGACGCACAGATCCTGGGCCAGCTTGCACTGTGCTCCATTGCCATTGAGGACTATGAGGCAGCCATGGAGGCCGTGGAAAAGGGCCTTGAAGTGGGCGACGAGGGCATGAAAAAGAGCCTGGAGTTCGACCGCATAGTCATCCTTGAGCACATGGGCAATTTCGAAGAGGCCAAAAAGCAGGTCAAGGACTATGTGAAGGCCTATCCCGACGACGAAGCCGGGAAAAAAGAAAAGGATTTCCTGACCCAGTGGGACAGGTTCGGCGCAGATTAAGGCTTTTTGACTATATCTTGTGCATTCATAAAAATAGTTTACATAAATATTGTGTTTTCCATTGACTTTTCCTCCCCATGATGTTAAACTTTATGAAGTTTTTGGTTTTTTGACCCGAGAGGGTGAAAGGGGAGTAAAATGTTGCAGGTAGTTAAGCGTGACGGTAAGGTGACCGACTTCGATCTCGAAAAGATCGGTAACGCTATCACTAAGGCCTTCGTTGCCTGTGAAAAACAGTATTTCACAAACGATATCATAGAGTTGTTGTCTCTCAGAGTTACGGCTCACTTCCAGGACAAGGTCCGGAACGACTGTGTGACCGTAGAGGACATTCAGGACAGTGTTGAGGTGGTACTCAACCAGGCCGGATACAACGACGTGGCAAAGGCCTACATACTCTACCGCAAGCAGCGCGAAAAGATCCGCAACATGGGATCCACCATACTCGATTACAGAGATGTCGTAAATCAGTACGTAAAGGTTGAGGACTGGCGTGTAAAGGAAAATTCCACCGTCACCTATTCGGTAGGCGGTCTCATTCTCAGCAATTCAGGTGCGGTTACCGCAAACTACTGGCTTTCTGAGATCTACGACGAGGAAATAGCAAACGCTCACAGAGACGCGGACATCCATATCCACGATCTCTCAATGCTCACAGGCTACTGCGCAGGCTGGTCGCTTCGCCAGCTCATAAGCGAGGGCCTCGGCGGTATCCGCGGAAAGATCACCTCCGCTCCCGCAAAGCATCTTTCGGTTCTCTGCAACCAGATGGTAAACTTCCTCGGCATCATGCAGAATGAATGGGCAGGCGCTCAGGCGTTCTCATCATTTGATACCTACCTTGCACCCTTTGTAAAGGTAGATAATCTCTCATATCCTGAGGTAAAGAAGTGCATAGAGGCCTTTATATACGGAGTTAACACCCCCAGCCGCTGGGGTACCCAGGCACCTTTTTCCAACATCACTCTTGACTGGACCGTGCCCGAGGACCTGGCTAATCTTCCCGCTGTAGTTGGCGGCGAAGAAATGGACTTCTGCTACAGGGACTGCAAGGCAGAGATGGACATGATCAACAAGGCCTTCATTGAGACCATGATCGAGGGAGACGCCGACGGCAGGGGCTTCCAGTATCCCATCCCCACCTATTCCATCACCAGAGATTTCGACTGGTCCGACACAGAGAACAACCGTTTACTTTTTGAGATGACCAGCAAGTACGGCACTCCGTACTTCTCAAACTATATCAATTCAGACATGCAGCCCTCGGACGTCCGCTCCATGTGCTGCCGCCTGCGTCTGGATCTCCGCGAGCTTCGGAAAAAGACCGGAGGCTTCTTCGGTTCCGGCGAGAGCACCGGTTCCGTGGGCGTTGTCACCATCAATATGCCGAGGATAGCATACCTGGCCACCAATGAGGACGACTTCTTCAGACGCCTCAACCACCTGATGGATATCGCGGCCCGTTCCTTAAAGATCAAGAGAGACGTCATCACCAAGCTTTTGAACGAGGGGCTCTATCCCTATACCAAGAGGTATCTGGGCACCTTCGAGAATCATTTTTCCACCATCGGTCTCGTGGGCATGAACGAGGCAGGCCTCAACGCCAAATGGCTCAGGGCCGATATGTCCGACCGCAAGACCAGGGAATTCACCAAAAAAGTGCTCAACCACATGCGCGAGCGCCTTTCCGATTACCAGGAGCAGTACGGCGACCTCTACAACCTTGAGGCCACCCCTGCCGAGAGTACATCCTACAGGCTTGCAAAGCACGACAAAAAGAGGTTCCCCGCCATCAGGACCGCGGGAGAGCCCGGTGATACCCCTTATTATACAAACAGCTCCCACCTTCCCGTGGGCTTCACCTCGGACATCTTTGATGCCCTTGATATCCAGGACGAGCTTCAGACCCTCTATACCTCGGGTACTGTATTCCACGCTTTCCTCGGAGAGAAGCTCCCCGACTGGAAGGCAGCGGCAAATCTGGTAAGGACCATAGCCGAAAATTACAAGCTTCCTTACTACACCCTGTCCCCCACCTACTCCATCTGCAAGGAGCACGGATACCTGGCGGGCGAACAGAAGACCTGTCCTCACTGCGGTCGTCCCGCAGAGATCTACAGCCGCATAACCGGCTACTACAGGCCTGTACAGAACTGGAATGACGGCAAGCTTCAGGAATATGAGAACAGGGTTGAGTATGACCCCGAAAATTCCTTCTTAAAGCGTCCAACCTCCACCATCATGACCCTCTCTGGCACACAGGTAGGTGCGGATGGTAAGCAGATGGTAACCATGGAGCCTGCCCAGGAGGTTAAATACCTCTTCACCACAAAGACCTGCCCCAACTGCTCAAAGGCAAGGGAGTATCTTAAAAACCAGACCGTGATGGTCATCGACGCCGAGGAAAACACCGAGCTTGTCAGCCGGTACAAGATAATGCAGGCACCCACCCTTGTTGTTGTAGAGGGTGATTCCTTCAAAAAATATGCCGGGGTTTCAGGTATCAAGGGATACGTTGAAGCTCTGGAAGAGGCCGCAGCAGTAAAGGCCTGAAAGAGGTTAAAATGATAGACAAACTCATACAAAAGATCCGGAAAACCGGGGCGCCCATCGTTGTCGGGCTTGACCCCATGCTTTCGTACATTCCGCAAAGCCTCCAACAGGAGGCTTTTGCCGAGTATGGAGAGACCCTCGAGGGTGCGGCCGAGGCTATATGGCTTTTCAACAAGGCCATTGTAGACGCCACCTATGAGCTCATCCCTGCGGTAAAGCCGCAGATCGCCATGTACGAGCAGTTTGGCATACCCGGGCTTGCTGCCTACAAAAAGACCGTTGATTACTGTCATGAAAAGGACCTTGTGGTCATAGGCGACATAAAGAGAGGCGACATAGGCTCCACCAGCGCAGCTTATGCAACCGGCCATCTCGGAAAGGTACAGGTCGGCAGCAAGAGCTACAGTCCCTTTGACGAGGACTTTGCCACCGTCAATCCCTACCTCGGAAGCGACGGCGTAAAGCCTTTTATAGATGTGTGCAAAAGCGAGGGCAAGGGCATCTTTGTACTGGTAAAGACTTCCAATCCCTCCTCCGGTGAGCTCCAGGACCTTAAGGCCGGAGAGCAGACCATATATGAAAAGGTGGGAGCCCTTGTGGATGAGTGGGGCAGCGACTGCATCGGAAGCTGCGGTTACAGCGCAGTAGGCGCGGTGGTAGGTGCCACCTATCCCGAGATGGGAAAGATACTCAGATCCGTTATGCCCAGGGCCTGCATTCTGGTTCCCGGTTACGGAGCCCAGGGCGGCAAAGGCGCAGACCTGGTACACTTCTTTGACAAGGACGGCTTAGGAGCCATCGTCAATTCCAGCCGTGGCATCATTGCAGCCTGGAAAAAAGAAGAGTACGCGCGCTTCGGCGAGGGATCCTTTGCGGATGCCTCCAGGCAGGCGGTAGTTGATATGATCGAGGATATCGGTTCGGCACTTAAGCAGTAGTCGATACGATAAGGGATATAAGTTCAGCACTTAGATAAACGAGGGATAAAATGTCAGAACCTATGGAAAGAAACATAAACGAAACGGAAATGAACGAGCTTCAGAACAAGGCCTCCGTCCTTATTGAGGCTCTTCCCTACATCAGGGAATTCAACCGCCGCATCATAGTGGTCAAGTACGGCGGCTCGGCCATGAAGTCCGAGGAGCTCAAGTCAAATGTCATAAAGGACGTGACCCTCTTAAAGCTGGTCGGATTCAAGCCCATTATCGTTCACGGCGGTGGCAAGGAGATCAGCCGCTGGGTTGAAAAGGTGGGTATGGAGCCCCGCTTCGTAAACGGCCTCAGAGTAACCGACGAGGACACCATGGAACTTGCGGAGATGGCTCTCTGCAAGGTAAACAAGCAGCTTGTATCCCTGGTCCAGGAGCTCGGCGTCAGGGCAGTGGGCATCACCGGCAAGGACGGCGGTCTCATCACCTGCAAAAAGAGGTATTCCGACGGACAGGACATAGGTTATGTAGGTGAGATCACAAACGTGGATCCCAAGGTCCTCTTTGATCTCCTTGAAAAGGATTTCCTTCCCATCGTTGCTCCCATCGGAGTCGACGAGGCCTATCATTCATACAATATCAATGCCGATGATGCAGCCTGTGCCGTGGCCAAGGCCGTGGGAGCCGAAAAGCTCGCCTTCCTCACGGATATCGAGGGCCTGTATCGCGACATCAACGACAAGTCAAGCTTTATCTCAACTCTTACCGCCGCAGAGGCAGAAAAGCTGGTATCCGACGGCTTTATCGGAGGTGGGATGCTTCCCAAGCTTGAGGGCTGCATAGACGCCGTTAAGAACGGCGTAAACAATGTCCATATTCTGGATGGCCGTATCATGCATTGCCTGCTTCTCGAGATCTTTACCAGGAAGGGAATTGGTACCAGTATCACGAAGTGAGGTAAGTATTAAATTCTCTGTTTATCGATTTTGCGCCAGTAGTTCCGTTTGAAATCGTGAGCAGAAGAAAAAAATTCCTTTTCAGTCTTGGAGAAGAGACCGAGTTCATTTTTATAGTAGATATGGTCAAGAGTACAAACAAGATCCGCAACCTGAAAGAGGCGATAATCTACGGGTCTTACTTTGCGAACTTCTATATCTGAAAATTTGCTGCTAAAGATGATATTAAGTATACGCTTTAGAGGCTTCTGTCCACTATCGTAATAAATGATAATCTTATCGAATGATTGAAAATAGTCTTCATTTCTTGCTATTTCATTTGTGATCGCTTTCGTAAGTTTTGTTTCCAGTTCGTCTGTATTGTTGCATTCGGATTTTCTCACTTTGGCTGTCATAAAACGGATTGGCAGTTTTCGGGCAAAGCGAAATAGCAGATTAAACAGTTTTTTGCGATCTTCCATGAACAATTCTTCGTAAGGTGTTTCGCGTCTTATCAGAGGACCGGTGTGTAACGCATGATTGTGATATCCTAGATTACTAAGGTAATGCTCAAGACCGTTAATCTGTTGCTGGATAGAATCGGACTGCTCGTGCAGAATGACAGACACAATATAATATGGAGAATGATGATCGTATTCTCCAAAGTCACCCGCCTCATCTATAAAGCAACTTAATATTTTCTCGGCCAATGCTACAGTTCTCCTTAGTAATTATGTGCAAAAAAAGTGGCGCGGGATCCCCACGCCGTTTCGGTGGACCAAGACCTTTCGGTCAGCCCCTATCGGTTTCCCGATACTGGTTAAATTGTAAGGTAAAATCTGTTGTTTGTCAATAAAGACGAAGATTTTTGATAAGTCCATTTAATATTAAAAAAGAATAACGGGATAAAAGAGCGTCGGCTCGTAAGTGAATAGCTTGCGGGTCCGGCG
>JAFYEL010000032.1 GCA_017544285.1 Lachnospiraceae bacterium
AAGCCTGGCCACCACCCTCAATGTCTCGGGGGAGGTGTTGGAAAACTTCAGCACTCCCGTGTCGGAAATAATGGCGGAGTACAGGCAGATGGCTATATCCCTGTCCAGTTCTTCGTCGGGGATAAGCCTGAACACAAGCTCTCCCGTAGAGCTGGCATTCCCGTCAATGAGCCTGTGGGTACCGAAGCCCTCGTTGCTCACATGATGGTCGATGCACACCGTCTCCTTTGCGCTCTCAAAATAGGCCAGTGCTTCCCCGTACCTGTCTGTAGTGGAGCAGTCCAGTCCGAAGAAGAGATCGTAGGGCTCCTTTTTTCCGAAGTCGGAATCCACCATCTCGTAGCCCTTAAGGTAGGAGTATCTGGGGCCCAGCTTATCCAGGAAAAGATCTATGGTCACATCGGGTGAAAGGATCTTTTTCAGGTAGTTGTAAAGTCCCAGGGCGGAACCTATGCTGTCCCCGTCGGGGCGCTCATGCCCTGTGATGGCTATTCTTTTTGCCGATGAGCAGATGCTCTTTAAGTCAATCAAATTCGTCCTCACTGTCATCCAGTTTATACTCTGAGGTTCCCTCTCCGGCAGGGTTTTCGTTAATGATCTCCATGGCGTCGGAGATCTTTTTGTTCATGGTAACTCCGTACTCGATAGAGTGATCGGCGATAAAGGTTATGAAGGGAGTGTTCCGGAGATTTACCCCCCTTGCCAGGTTATGGCGTATGAACCCCTCAGCGTTCTTAAGGGCAGCCACCGTCTCTTCGACGGAGTGGGCGCTGTCCATGGTGCTGATGTAGGCTCTGCAGGTCTTAAGATCCGGAGCCACCTCAACCCTGGTCACCGAGGTGAGCATCCCCACACGGGGATCCTTTACCTCTTCACGGATTATCCGGGAGAGCTCCTTTTGTACCTCGCCGTTTATCCTTGTATTTTTAATACTGTTTTTTCTCACCTGGGTACCTCTACCATCTTGTAGGCCTCAACGATATCGTCCTCTATCATCTCGCCCCAGCCGTCGAATACAAGTCCGCACTCGAAGCCGGCCTTAACCTCTTTGACGTCATCCTTGAAGCGCTTGAGGGATGCCAGATCACCCTCGAAGAGCTGCTCGCCCTCACGGGTAATGCGGACCTTGCATCCTCTCTCGAACACACCGTCAAGCACATAGGCACCTGCAATGTTTCCGATGCCCGAAGCCTTGAAGATCTGGCGTACCTGAGCATGGCCGATGACCTTTTCCTCGTAGACGGGATCCAGCATACCCTTCATGGCAGCCTCCACGTCCTCGATGGCCTGATAGATGACCTTGTAGAGTCTTACGTCTACGCCCTCGGTCTCCGCGGTGTTCTTTGCGGTTGCGTCGGGACGAACGTTAAATCCGATGATGATGGCGTTTGAAGCCGAGGCAAGGATAACATCCGATTCGTTTATGGCACCAACGCCGGAATGGATGACCTTTACCACTATCTCGTCGTTTGAAAGCTTGAGCAGAGAGGTCTTCACGGCCTCCACGGAACCCTGAACATCCGCCTTGACGATGATATCCAGCTCCTTGAGATTGCCCTCCTGGATCTGTGAGAATACATCGTCCAGAGACATCCTCTGCTTTGTGTCCTCCAGAAGCTTCAGGCGGTTCTGCTCGATGAAGGTATCGGCAAAATGCTTGGCCTCTTTATCGTTTGCGGGTGATATGAATACCTCTCCCGCGTTGGGAACGTCGTTGAGTCCCAGGATCTCCACGGGGATGGAGGGACCTGCCTCCTTTACCCTGTTGCCCTTGTCGTCAACCATGGCCCTTACCTTGCCGTGGCAGGCTCCGGCCGCCACGAAATCTCCGACCCTGAGGGTACCCTTCTGTACCAGCACGGTGGCAACGGGACCGCGTCCCTTGTCCAGCTCGGCCTCGATGACAAGTCCTCTGGCCTTACGCCTGGGATTGGCCTTGAGTTCAAGTATATCGGCGGTCAGGGTGACCATCTCCAGAAGCTCGGAGATACCCTGTCCCGTCTTTGCGGAAACGGGAGCGAATACGGTGCTGCCGCCCCAGTCCTCGGGGATGAGCTCGTACTCGGAAAGCTCCTGCTTAACCCTGTCGATGTTTGCATTGGGTTTATCTATCTTGTTTACGGCAACGATGATCTCGATGCCTGCTGCCTTTGCATGGTTTATAGCCTCTATGGTCTGAGGCATCACGCCGTCGTCGGCTGCCACCACCAGAATGGCGATATCCGTGGAATTCGCTCCGCGCATACGCATGGCGGTGAAGGCCTCGTGTCCGGGAGTATCCAGGAAGGTGATGGTGTTTCCGTCAAGGTTAACGGTGTATGCACCGATGTGCTGTGTGATACCGCCGGCCTCTCTGTCGGTCACGTTTGACTTTCTTACCGCATCAAGAAGCGAAGTCTTACCGTGGTCAACGTGGCCCATTACACAGACAACGGGAGGACGCTTAACAAGCTTGGAGGCATCCTCTTCATCCTCCTTCAAAAGCTCTGCGATGACATCCACCTTTTCCTCCTGCTCACAGATGATCTCGTACTCGATGGCGATATTCTCAGCCTCCTCGTAGGAGATCTCGGTGTTGAGGGTGGCCATCTTGCCTTCAAGAAGCATCTTCTTGAGGATCTGTGCGGCCTGGATCTTCATTTTCTCGGCAAGCTCCCTGATGGTAAGCTTCTCGGGAAGGGTGATCACCTTGATCTTTTCCTCTTCCTTTTCAACCTTTTCGGGCTTGTGGAAGCCATGGGGATTTACCTTCTTAGGCCTTAACTCGTCCTCTGACTCGAAGTCTCTTCTTCTGTCGTCTTTTCTTCGGTCTCTTCCGCCTTTGCCGCCCTTAGTTGCCGGCCCTGCAATAAACGTTTTAGGTCCAGTCTGGGATCCAAAACTCTTCCCTCCGCCTCGTCTTTGATTTTGAGAGCGATTATCCCCAGGGCGGCCAGAAAGGCCGCCGCCTGAATAACTGATGCCGCCTTTTGCGCCTGCGTTTTGCGTTTTGCCATTTCTTCCCCCCTGACTGCGCTCAGCCTCGTTCCTTCTGGATGAGGGGGCGCCGTGATTATCTCTTCTGGCACCTGTGTTCTGTACAGGTACTTCCTCATGTCTGATTATCTTTGGCCCTCTTATTACGGGCTCGCTCTTCTTGATGGGAGCTTCCTTCTCGGGAGCGGGAGCCGCACTCTTTGCAGGGGATGCCTGCGATGCGGGTGCCGGAGCACTTGCGGGAGCAGGTGCACTTGCAGGTGCACTTGCACTTGCAGGTGCGCTCTTTGCCTCGCTCCTCTTGATGGGAGCTTCCTTCTCGGGAGCGGGAGCTGCGGGTTTTGCGGGCGCAGGTGCCGGCTTTGCGGGCTCCTCGACTCCAAGGGATTTATTGAATGCTGCCCTGATATCGTCGGCGTTCACCGAAGGTCTTGCGGGCTTTGCGGGTCTTTGGTTTGTAACTATACCGCCCTGTCCAAGTCTGCCGGCCTGCTTTACACCCTGGGGCCTTGCTCCGCCCTTTGCGGGTGCACCCTTGGCGCTGTTTGAAACAAACATGATCTTGGGACGCTTCTTTGCGGGCTCCTCGGCCTTTGCCGCCTCAGCACTCTTTGCGGCCTCAGCACTCTTTGCACTCTCCGAAGGCTTTGCCTTTTTCTGGGCGCTCTGGGGAGTCTCCTCCTTCTTGGGTGCCGATTTTTTTATCTGGGGCTCTGCGCTCTTATCGGCTTTGGGAGCGCCGGAAAAATGTTCCTTTACCCTTTTTTCCTGCTCTTCGTCCAGGCCGGATGAGGCAGTCCTCTTAACACCGTCGCCCTCTAAAAATGCGATTATGGGTTTGCTGTTTTCAAGTCCAAGTTCCTTGACCAGTTCACTGATTCGTTTTTTTGCCATCTATCCGACTACCTCCTTGATCCTGCCGATTATGCTCTTTGCCAGTCCTTCGTCACAGACTGCCAGCACCTTTCGGTATCCTTTGCCTATACCGTTTCCCAGTGCCTGTGAATCCGCGTATTCAAAACACGGGATATTCCGGTAGGCACAGGCGTTGAAAAAGCTCTTTTTGGTATTCTCCGATGCGTCTGTTGCAAGCACCACCAAAAACGCCCTTCTGCTCTTAATGGATTTTTCCGCCATAAAGCTGCCGCTGGCTATCTTTCCGGCCTTTTCGGCCATAGACAGCATCGCGATGACTCTGTCAGGTTTCATTTATCCGTTTTATCCTCGAAATCCTTTACTCGGCTGCCTCGGTCTCCTCTGATGCGGCCTCTTCCGCTACCTCGGTCTCTTCGGTTGCGGCATCCTCTGATGCGGCCTCTTCCTCATAGTACTCGCCGTTCTCTTCCTCGTAGTACTCGTCTCCTAGGAACTCGCCGTTCTCATCGTAGTAATCCTCAAGCCTGAAGCCCGGTGCATCCTTTGCCTGGGTCTCTGACTTGATGTCGATCTTGAATCCGGTAAGCTTTGCTGCAAGCCTTGCGTTCTGGCCTTCCTTACCGATGGCAAGTGAAAGCTGATTATCGGGAACCGTAACCTTTGCGGAACGCTCGTCGGCGTCTGCGATGACCGAGATCACCTTTGCGGGTGAAAGTGCGTTCTCGATAAGGATGGCGGGGTTGTCATCCCAGTTCACGATATCCACCTTTTCGCCCCGAAGCTCGTCAACCACCATATTTACCCTGGAACCGTTCACACCCACGCATGCGCCTACGGGATCGACATCGGGGTTGTTGGACCATACTGCCATCTTTGTTCTGGAACCTGCCTCACGGCTGATGGCTCTGATCTCTACCGTACCGTCCTGAACCTCGGCAACCTCTGCCTCGAAAAGCTTTTTAACAAGCTCCGGATGGGTACGGCTCACATGTATCTTGGGTGCCTTGGGAGTCTTTCTGACCTCAAGCACAAATACCTTTACTCTGTCGTTGGGACGGAGATTCTCTCCGGGCACCATCTCGTTTTCCATGAGAAGGGCATCCGTCTTTCCAAGGTTTATGGAAAGTCCGCCGCGAACCTGTCTCTGAACGATACCGGTGACTATATCTCTCTCCTTGCCCATGAACTGGTTGAGGATTATGGAACGCTCTTCCTCGCGGATCTTCTGGAGGATGCTGTTCTTTGCGGTGGAGGTTGCTATACGGCTAAAGTCCTTGGACTGAACGGGAACGTCCACGCTCTGACCAACCTCGATATCCTTAATGCTCTTTGATGCCTCCTCAAGGGAGATCTGAAGCACGGGATCCGTAACCTCTTCAACCACCTCTTTGATGGAGTACACATGGTATTCTCCGGTCTGACGGTCGATCTCGACCCTGACGTTGGTGTACTCGGGATTACCACCCTCACTCCTGTCGGCATAACCGATACCTGATTTTGAAAAATGATTCTGGTACGCAGCCGCAAGAGAGGTCTCTATGGCGTCAAAGAGAACATCACGGCTGATGTCCTTTTCCCTCTCAAGCATTTCGATCGCTTCCATAAGTTCGTTATTCATTGTGTTTCTCCTTTTTCAAAGCTTAAGCGCCAGTCTGACGAGTGCCGTCTCGCTGCGCGTAAATACCAGTTCCCTGCCGTCTTCATCAGCTATGGTAAAGCTGTCCTGATCGTAGGATTTCAGGATGCCGGAAAACTCCTTGCTCTTCTTTTTATAAAACTCAAACTCCTTGGGAGAGTAGGTTTTAACCTCTATCTCTTCCCCAATGCTCCTGGCAAAGTCCTTTTCCTTTTTCAAGGGTCTGCCAAGCCCCGGTGAGCTGACTTCCATGATGTAGGCATCATCGATAAAGTCATCTTCATCAAGCTTATCGGAAAACTCCCGGCTCACCGCCTCGCAGTCGTTTATGGTGATGCCGCCGGGCTTGTCTATGTAGGCCCGCAGGTAATACTCCCCGGCCTCCTTAACATATTCCATATCCACAAGCTCGAAACCGTTTTTCTCAACAATGGGCATTATAAGCTTTTCGGCTCTTAGCTCTATCTCTTCATGCTTCATAACGATCCCTCATTTGTACCTGTAAACAATTAACAAGGAGTGGACGCATCCACTCCTTATCATCACGTTACATATCGTAAAGGAATATATCACTTTTCATGCGAAAATGCAAGCTTTTTATTTCGGCCGAGACTCACGAAAGGATCCTCCTAAATTATTCCGAATTCCCTCATCAGCTGCTTCTGGTACTCCTTGTCCGTTGTATATCTGTTCAGATCCTCGATCCGGCCGTCAGCAATCAGTTTATTGTTAAGGGTGTTTACGCAGTCTTTCCCCCGCTATATTCCTTGCTCTATTCCTT